>JAGGRZ010000121.1 GCA_021159335.1 bacterium | reverse complement strand
GAGAACCGATAATGTGGGTCGAGGGACTCAACCTTAATGTGGATAAACTCGTGAAAACATTAATAAAATAAATATTAGATTTCGGTCAGTTATTATTCTAACTGTTATCGGTGTTTTTGTTTTCGCTTGTTTGTTCAGGAGTCTCGTCAGTTTCGGCTTCCTCGGTGCTTTTTTCAGCGGATGATTCTTCTACCTTGCCCTCAGTGGGTTTCTCTTCAGCGGTAGCTTCTTCTTTTTCCTCGGTTTCTTCTGCCACTATGCCCGCTTCTTCCTCAGTTTCCTCTTCTTCAGCAACTATACCAGCTTCCTCTTCCTCGGCTTCCTCTTCGGCAACTATACCCGCCTCTTCCGTTTCCTCCTCCGTGACGATACCAGCTTCTTCTGCAAGTTCCTCCTCGAACTCTTCTTCCTTGAATACCTCGAATTCCTCTTCTTCGGCAGCTTCGATTACCTTGGCTTCTTCGACCTCTTCAGGGCGCTTTTTCCTGCGCTTCTTCTCCTTTGGTTCTACGAGAAGCTTTAATAGTGCCAGTTCGGCGCCATCGCCCTTTCTGAAGCCGAGGCGATATATTGCGGTATATCCGCCTCTTGGGCGGTCGGCGAATTTTTCTTTGCCAAGTCTTATAAGTTTATGGGCTGTATCGCGATCTTTTAAGTAAGCTATTATTCGCCTTTTGTCGGCGAGTGTGCCTGAAATAGCGTATTTTATGAGTCTTTCCGCAACCTGGCGAGCTGCTTTGGCTTTGGCTACTGTGGTCGTTATGGTTTCATGCTTGAATAAAGAGGTAAGCATGTTTCTGAGCATTGCTCGCCTGTGAGATGCCGTTCGCGATAGCTTTTTTACCTTCTTTCTGTGACGCATGGTTCTTTTCCCCGTTACTTCTTTGAAGTTACCTTTTCCTTCTCTTTTTCCTTTTCCTCAGCAATCCTGTGAAGCTCGGCTAATTCCTCGGCGGTAAGGTATTTTGATATGTCCATGCCGAAATGAAGGCCCAGTTTACCAAGCACCGTTTGAAGTTCCTGTAGAGATTTTCTGCCGAAATTCCTGAACTTTAACATTTCCTGCTCGGTTTTTACCACAAGATCAGCAAGGTAGCGGATTTTTGCGCTTCTCAGACAGTTGCTGGCACGCACGGAAAGTTCGAGTTCATCCACAGGAAGTTTTAAAAGCGCCTTTATGCGCTGTGTCTCCTCGTCTATTGGTTTTTCCTCTATTTGCTCAAGCTTAACCTCAGGATGGAGGAACAGGCTGAAGTGGTCGATAAGAAGTCTTGCTGCCATAGCCAATGATTCTCGTGGCGTCAGGCTTCCGTCTGTTTCTATTTCGATTATTAAACGGTCGTAGTCCGTGCGCTGCCTTACCCTTGCAGGCTCAACGCGGAAATTAACCTTTTTTATGGGAGTGTATATGGCATCTATGGCTATTGTCCCTATCGGCGCGTTTTTGTCCATGTGCTCCTCGGCAACAGAAAAGCCTTTGCCAACGCCAAGTTCCATATCGATTCTGAGCCGTCGCTTTTTCGTTATTGTGCATATGTGGTGGTCTTTATTAAGTATTTCTATGTCTGGCGGTGTCTGGATGTCGCCAGCTACGACATCGCCTTCTTTTTCCACATCGAGATAAACTGGTTTTGGGAAATCGCCGTGCACCTTGAATCTTATTCCCTTAAGGTTCAGTATTATCTCTGGCAGGTCCTCGTATATTCCGTCGAGTGCCGTGAACTCGTGGAGAACACCTTCGACGCGAATAGACTCTATAGCAGCGCCTTGCATGGATGACAGGAGCACGCGTCTTAGCGCATTTCCAACGGTTATTCCCCAGCCCTTCTCCATGGGCTCTATGATAAAGCGACCGAATGTGCGATTGCCTTTGGTCTGTGGGTCCTCGACCAACCCCTCAGGCATTTGCATTGCTTTCCATTTCATGGCTATCCGCTCCTTAATGTTATTTTAAAAGCGTTCATCAATCTATGATTAAAATTACATCAGCGAGAATAGAACTCAACTATAAGGCTCTCATCGAATGTTACAGGTATCTCCTCCCTCGAGGGAATAGCAAGGAGTTTACCCTCAAGGTGAGCCTTGTTAAGCTGTAGCCATGGAAGCTCTTTGACTCGACCGCGTTTTTTAAGCATTTCGTGGATAATATCGAGCTTTTTACTCTTCTCTCTGACGGAAACAACATCACCAGGTTTTAGAAGATAACTCGGGATGTCCACCTTTTTACCGTTAACCAGGAAGTGACCGTGTCTCACAAGTTGCCTTGCTGCTCTTCTTGAGGGTGCAAAACCAAGTCTGTAAACTATGTTATCGAGTCTTCTCTCCAGTATCTGGAGCAAGTTCTCGCCCGTTCTTCCTGGCATTCTCCGTGCCATCTCGAAATATTTCCTGAACTGCCGCTCCATAACGCCATAGTATGTTCGTACCTTCTGCTTCTCCCTTAACCGTTTTGCGTAGTCCTTTTCCTTTCTTCTGGCTGGCTGACCGAATTTGCCTCTTTGCCCTGGTAGAGTCGGCCTCCTGACGAAGGCGCACTTATCCGTGTAGCAACGCTCGCCTTTAAGGTAAAGCTTCATCCCCTCTCTTCTACAAAGCCTGCATACTGGTCCTATATATCTTCCCATAGTATTCGCACCTCAATTTTTTATTTTAAACTCGTCTTTTCTTTTTAGGTCTACACCCGCCGAAGGGTGTGGGTGTTATGTCCTTTATTCTTACTACTTGCAGTCCGCCAGTGGGCAGGGACCTTATGGCAGCCTCTCTTCCTGGTCCGGGCCCCTTTATCCAGACCTCAACCCTTCTCATCCCAGCGTCATAAGCCTCTTTTGCGGCGGCTCTGGCTGCAAGCTGCGCTGCGTATGGTGTCGATTTCTTGGTCCCTTTGAAACCTATGCGCCCACCAGAGGACCAAGTAATGGTGTTACCTTGCTCGTCAGTTATTGTTATTATAGTGTTATTGAAAGTCGATTTTATATGAGCAATCCCGAATTCGGGCGCAATCTTTTTTGTTCTTCTTGTTACTCTTCTTTTACCCAATTTTACATCCCTCCATTAACTTTTCTTCCTTCCGCCTATTCGCGGTCTCGGGCCCTTTCTGGTTCTTGCGTTGTCGCGGGTTCTCTGACCCCTAACTGGCATACCTGCCTTGTGCCTCAGTCCGCGCCAGCATTTTATCTCTATAAGCCGCTTTATGTTGTTTGCTATCTCTGCTCGAAGAGGTCCGCCAACTTTGTAGTTCTCGTCTATAAATTGCCTTATTCGCGAGATCTCCTCGTCAGTAAGCTCGTGCACCTTTTTCGACGGGTCAATTCTCGTCGATGCCAGGATGTGCTTGGACCTCGTCCGTCCTATTCCGAAAATATATGTTAAGGCTACATCTATCCTTTTATTTTTGGGCAAATCTACCCCAGCTATTCGAGCCATAATTATCCTCCAACATTTTATTAAATTAGCCCTGCCGCTGTTTGTGCCTCGGATTCTCGCATATAACCCTTACGACTCCGTGACGTTTTATTATGCGGCATTTAGCGCAAATCTTTTTTACCGATGCTCTTACTTTCATGATTTCCTCCAAAATTTATTTATACCTGTAAACTATCCTACCTCTTGTCAAGTCATACGGAGTAAGCTCAACAGTTACTCTATCCCCTGGCAGGATTCTTATGTAGTTTTTGCGCATCCTGCCCGAAATATACGCCAGAACAAGGTGACCATTATCGAGCCTTACCCTGAATGTCGTATTCGGCAATGCCTCCTCTACTATTCCCTCTACTTGTATTGTATCCTTCTTTGCCATAACAAATGCTTATGTTAAAATTTTTTTACAAAATTTCAAGCAAAAAATAAAATTTTTTACGGTTTCGGTGGAATGTACGGCTCACTCCCATCAGGAAGCAGCGTTAATATTATAGTCCTATTTTCCAGAATTGCAATAGAATGTTCAAAATGAGCAGCAAGTTTTCCATCAGCGGTAGTAACTGTCCAGCCATCCTTACTACTTATTCTCACCTGCCAATCTCCCTCGCATATCATGGGTTCTATCGCTATTGTCATTCCTGCTCTTAGGGGTGCATCGCTGTCCTTATCCACGAAATTCGGCACTGGTGGCTCCTCGTGAAGGCTCAGCCCAACGCCGTGCCCCACAAGGTCTCTTACCGCTGAGAAGCCATTAGATTCCACGAAACTCTGGATAGCCCTCGATATGTCCGAAACCCTTCCACCGGCTCGCGCAGCCTTTATTCCCCGATGAAGTGCCTGATAGGTTACCCATGCCAGCTTTTTCGCCCTCTTGGATGCGCCTTCGATCACATAGGTAGCCGCTGCATCTCCGTAATAGTTTTCATAAATAACACCTACATCAACGCTAACGAGGTCACCGGGCATTATAACCCTGTCTCCCGGAATCCCATGCACTATCTCGTCGTTCACTGATACGCAGATGTTAGCCGGATATGGTGGCGAATAGTGGTCGGGTTTGTAACCGAGAAACGCTGACTTTGCACCATACTTTTCAAAGACCGATAATGCTACATCCTCAAGAGTTTTCGTTTTAGTCCCGGGTTGCGCGTATTTTGCCATCTCAAAAATTGTTTCCGCGACTATGGCTCCCGCTTTCCTTATGCCTTCTATTTGCTGTGGTGTTTTTATTATTATCATCTCGTTCTTGTCCAGATTCCAAACTCTTTTAGAGCCGTTACCATGTTTATATAGCCATCCTCCACCGACCGCGATGTGTCTATTATAAGGTACTTTGAAGCCTTCCCGCTCTTGTAGTAGCTTACCAGTGGGGCTGAACGCTCATAATAGACTTTTAATCGTTTCCTTATCGTTTCCGGTTTGTCGTCGTCGCGCTGAATCAATTTCTCGCCGTCGAAATCGCACTTTTCATCGTCCTTCGGTGGATTGCTTATCAGGTTATATATCCGCCCGCACTTGGGGCATATTCGCCTGCTGCTAAGTCTTCGTACTATAACATTATCAGGCACAGAAAGTTCTATAACGAGGTCAATCCCTTTGCCGCGTTGCGCAAGGAGTTCGTCAAGTTTTTTTGCCTGAGCCACGGTACGAGGGAAACCGTCGAATATAACGCCTCCTTTAGCTTCTTCGGAGTCAATAATGTTTTCAATGAGCTTTATTACTATATCATCGGGCACAAGCTCTCCAGTTTTAACATAGTGTTCGACCTTCTTGCCCAGTTCAGTTCCGCGTTCTACCTCCGCTCTGAAAAGGTCGCCCGTGGCGATAACAGGCAACTTTAGCATATTTGACAATATATTAGCGTATGTTCCTTTTCCAGCACCCGGTGGACCCAAAAACACTATGTTCATAGCTTACTCCGCTTATAGTTTTAAGCGCAAATAAAAAACTGTCAAACATTTAAATAAAGACAATGTGATTTATCAGGAATCTGCCTGATTGCGGCAGCCGTTAAAAATACTTATCGCCTCCCCCTTATGCGTCCTGCTTTCATGAAGCCCTCGTAATGGCGCATCAGAAGGTGCGTTTCTATTTGCTGAAGTGTATCGAGCACCACGCCGACTATAATAAGAAGGCTCGTCCCGCCGAACCAGAATGCGAAGCCTGTGGTTCTTATAAGGAACACGGGAAGTATCGCTATAAGAGCGAGTCCTATCGCGCCCGGAAGCGTTACCCTCGTGAGAACGCGGTCTATGTATTGGCTCGTTTGTGGTCCTGGTCGCCGCCCTGGAATGAAACCGCCGTATTTCCGTAGGTTATCCGCAACATCAACGGGATTGAATATCACTGCTGTATAGAAGTAAGCGAAGAATACTATTAGTGCACCGTAAATTAAATTATAAATGAAGCTTGAGTAGTTAAACATGTGGCTCAAAGCCATGGATAGTGAACCCTCGGGTAGAATTCTTGCCAGAGTCTGCGGAAGAAACATCACAGCCTGCGCGAAAATTATGGGTATAACACCGGCAGCATTTATTTTTATTGGCAGATTCGCACTCTGACCGCCGTATACTTTTCTTCCGACCACGCGCCTCGCATACTGAACCGGAATGTTCCTCGTGCCCTGAGTAAGAAGAATGGCAAGAACGGTGAAAACCACTATGGCAGCTATTATCACAAGCTCTTCGAATATGCTTCTTCCACCGCCGGCGCCGTGATAAATAAGGTTTTGAATCTCAACTATCATCGCATTGGGAATTCGAGCTACTATTCCGACAAGTATTAAAAGTGACATTCCGTTTCCTATCCCGCGTTCTGTTATTAGCTCTCCGAGCCACATTATTATCGCAGCACCCGTGGTTAGCGAAATAACGCCGAGAATCATGAAAGAGGTTGGTGAAAGATGAATAGCAGGGGAAAAGTTTTTGTGAAGATAAACGAGTATGCCCCATCCCTGCATTGCGGCGATAAGCAAAGCACCATAGCGGGTGTATTGGTTTATCTTCCTTCTTCCCTCTTCGCCCATTCGCTGAAGCTGCTGGAAGTATGGTATTACTGCGCCGAGAAGCTGCAGGATGATGGATGCCGTTATGTATGGCATTATTCCTGTTGCGAATATTGCTGCTCTTCTAAGCGCGCCGCCCACGAAAAGGTCGTAGAGACTCATCAGTCCTCCACCTGCCGTGCCGTGCATCGAGGCTAATGTCTTTATGCTTACGCCGGGAAGCGGAATGTGACCACCAAGGCGGTAGATAACAAAAATAAAAAGAGTGAAAAGTATCTTTCGCTTGAGGTCGGGTATCTTCCAGATGTTAGCGAGGGTTTCGAAGAACCTTTTCATTTTATCTCCTCAAACTTTCCACCCGCTGCCTCTATCTTTTCTATAGCGCTCTTTGATGCCTTATGAAGTTTCACTGTAAGTGGTATTCTTATCTCGCCGTCGCCGAGGAGTTTTATCGGGCCTTTCCGCCTGACCAGTTTCGTTTCCCTGAGTAGTTCGGGTGTTACCACCGTTCCTTCCTCAAACCTCGACAGACAGCGTATATTTATAATGTTGTATCTCGTTTCGAAAGGCTTGTTTGAGAACCCTTTTTTGGGAAGCCTTCTTGAAATGGGCATTTGTCCGCCCTCGAACCAAGGGTATCTTTTTGTGCCGCTTCTTGAGAGTGCACCTTTATGCCCGCGTCCGGATGTTTTCCCGTGACCGGAGCTTTCGCCGCGACCTACTCGTTTGCGCTTCTTGGTGGCACCTTTTGGCGGTTTAAGATTATTTATCCGAAGCATTGTTTTCCTCCTCGATTATCTCGTAGGTTACGAGATGCTTTATCTTTCGTATCATACCCATAATCTGAGGAGTAGCGTTGTGAATAACTGTTTTGTGCAGTTTGCCGAGTCGCAGGGATTTTAGCGTTGCCTTCTGCGTTTTATCGTAGCCTATTCCGCTTTTTATCTGTGTTATCTTTACTTTTTTCATTTTCCGTCCCATATCCTTGGTTCGATTATTTTCTATCTCATCTTAAGCCTTTCGATGGGTATAGAGCGTCTTTTCGCAACCATTTCGAGGTTTTCGAGTTGGTCGAGCGCTTTTATGGTGGCGTAAACGACATTTATAGGCGTTCTTGAGCCGAGAACCTTGGTTATCGCGTCCTGTATTCCGAGCGCCTCAAGTATTGCGCGCACAGCGCTTCCGGCTATAACTCCCGTTCCTGGCGCGGCAGGCTTAAGAATTACCTTGGTCGCTTCAAAATCGGCTTCTACAGGATGAGGAATTGTTCTGCCACCATCGGAAAGCGGGTATGATTTCATGTTTCTTCGAGCTATCTCACCGCCTTTTCGAATAGCATCGGCTACCTCGCGAGCTTTACCAAGCCCAACACCGACTCTGCCCGCTCTATCGCCAACAGCAACTATTGCTGTGAAACCAAAGTTTTTACCGCCTTTAACTACCTTTGCGACGCGATTTATGAAAATAACCTTCTCCTCGTATCCTTCCATGAAATCCCCGCCTCTTGTTCCTTCCTTAGCCAATTTAGGTCTCCTCTTTTTTAAAATTCTAATCCAGCTTCTCTGGCAGCGTCTGCCAATGCTTTAACTCTCCCAATGTATTTATAACCGTGTCTGTCGAAAACCACCTTTTTTATACCATGTTTTTGTGCGCGCTCAGCTATGAGTTTTCCAACGAGTTTGGCTTTTTCGGTTTTGGTCTTTCCATTAAGCTGGTCCCTTATTTCAGGAGAAAGCGTTGATGCGGATGTTATGGTTTTACCAGTGGTGTCATCAATAAGCTGAGCGTAAATGTGCCTGAGCGTTCTTGTAACGCAAAGCCTTGGTTTTTCAGCGGTGCCGAAGACTTTTTTCCGCACCCTTAGCGCACGCCTTCGCCATCTCAGACGCTTTTTTAGAAGCTCAGTCCGCCGCATGGGATAGCTCTCCTTCTTTAGTGATTTTGATGCTATCAGATTCCCGCCTTTCCGACTTTTAGTTTCACTCTCTCGTCAGAGTATCTTATGCCCTTGCTCTTGTATGGGTCAGGTGGTTTTATAGCTCTTATTTTTGCCGCTACCTGTCCCACCTTTTGCTTATCGATTCCCCTTACTTTTATCCTTGCGATCAAATATTGGTTCGGAGTTCCCTCTGCCATCACCTTTGTCTTCATCGGCTCTACCACGACCTCAACTCCTTCAGGTGGCACGAAGTAAACCTGATGGGAAAAACCGAGCGATAGCATGATTCCGCGCCCGCGCTGTTCGGCTTTATAGCCTACTCCTATAACATCGAGCGATTTCTCATAACCCTCAGTAACGCCTTTGACCATGTTGAAAACGAGCGTTCTGTAAAGTCCGTGAAGCGAACGAGCTCTTCTGGTCTCCGCCTTCCGCGAGAGGATGACCTTGTCTCCGTCAACTTTGACCTCTATTATAGGGTCAACCCACTGCTCAAGCTCACCCTTGGGACCCTTGACTTTAACCGTATTGTCCTTATCAACAGTTACTGTAACCCCTTGAGGTATTGGGACAGGTTGTCTTCCTATTCGTGACATCGTTCACCTTCCACGACTAAACCTTTCTAAATCTATTACCATACATAGCAAAGCACTTCGCCACCTACTTTGAGCAGTCTCGCCTGTCTATCGGTGAATACACCTTTTGGCGTAGAAAGGATAGCTGTTCCTAACCCGCCTCGCACCACAGGCATTGAAGAAAGCCTCGCGTAAATTCTTCGCCCCGGTTTCGATACTCTCTTAAGTCCTCGAATAGCTGGCTTGCCGTCAACATATTTAAGGTATATTTTAAGGACCTTTTTGTTCCCCGGAAGCGCGATAACCTTGTATCCACGTATGTAGCCCTCTTCGGTTAGAACCCGTGCTATCTGCTGCTTTATTCTGCTCGATGGCATAACCACAGTAGGGTGCTTGCGCATTTGCGCGTTTCTTATTCTGGTTAGCATGTCGCCTATTGGGTCTATTATCACACCCATTTTTGCCTCCCGATTAAGCTGTGGTTACCAGCTTGCCTTTTTTACTCCCACTATCTCGCCCATGTTTGCCAGCTCGCGAAGGCATATTCTGCAAAGTCCGAAGTCGCGGTAGTAGCCTCTTGCTCGACCACATCGTTGACATCGGTTGCGCTTGCGCACCTTAAATTTTGGCTCACGCTTGGCTTTCTCTATTTGTGCTTTTCTCGCCATAGTTAATCCCTTTTACTCCTTCCTTTTAAACGGAAACCCGAGGGCTTTCAAAAGTTCGTAACCCTCTTCGTCGGTTTCCGATGTTGTTACTATGCTAATGTTCATTCCACGGATTGCGTCCACTTTATCGTATTCAATTTCCGGGAACACTATTTGCTCATCTATTCCCATATTGTAGTTCCCGCGTCCGTCGAATCCGTCGGGGTCGGCACCGCGAAAGTCCCTTATTCTGGGCATAGCGATGTTTATAAGTCTATCGAAGAAGTCCCACATTCTGTTTCCGCGAAGCGTTACCTTAAGTCCTATGGGCATGCCCTTTCTTACTTTGAAGTTAGATATAGACTTTTTGGCTTTGCAGACTTTTGGCTTTTGCCCTGTTATGGCTTCGAGGTCTCTGGCAGCGTTTTCAAGAATCTTTGAGTTTCGGGCAGCCTCGCCAACCCCCATATTGACAACGATCTTCTCTATACGCGGAACCTGATAGACATTTTTGTAACCCAACTCTTCTTTAAGCTTTGGAACAATCTCATCGAAAAAAATCTTTTTGTATCTTGGTATATATTTTTCCTCTGCCATGGTTCCTCCTGCTTTGTGGCTGCCGGCGAGTACGGCAACCAACAGGGTTTACCAGTTTTTACCTTTTCAAACTGCTATGCTATATTTTATCCCTGCAAAAACAAATTTCAACACAAAATTTGGCGACCTATCAACTTATTATCTCGTGGCAAACCTTGCAGACTCTTACCTTGGTGCCATCTTCAAGAAAATGGTATCCTACTCTCGTCTTGTTGCCACAGTTGGGGCATATAAGCATCAGATTTGATATGTGAATCGGTGCTTCTCGGGTCTGTATTCCGCCCTGCGGGTTTCTTTGAGTCGGCCGAGTGTGTCGTTTGATGAACCTCACACCCTCGACAATCGCTTTTCTCTCGCGCGGGAATACTTTAAGTATTTTGCCTCTTTTCCCGCGGTCGTTGCCCGCTATGACTTCGACGAGGTCGCCTTTTTTTAGTTTCAATCTCACTGGTTTTATTTTTTCCTTCTTCTTTTTTGCCATATTAGCCTTTGGAACCCGGTTTTAAAGGACCTCTGGTGCAAGAGATATTATTTTTGTGAACTCATGTTCCCTAAGCTCTCTTGCCACGGGACCGAAAACTCTGGTTCCTCTTGGCTCGCCATCTTTGTCTATGATTACAGCAGCGTTATCGTCAAATTTTATGTAACTTCCGTTTTTCCGCCTTATAGGTTTTCTTGTTCTTACTATTACTGCCAATGCTATGTCGCCTTTTTTAAACTGAGAGTTGGGCATTGCTTCTCTTACTGAAACTACTATCACCTGTCCTACCGAAGCATAGTTTTTCTTGGTTCCGTGCAGAAATCCGATGCATCTCACCATTTTTGCGCCTGAGTTGTCGGCTACATTAAGATAGCTGTTCCTGAGAATCATTTTTTACCTCCAGTCTCAGTTTCAACCGCTCTGCGAAGTATCGCTACAAGTGCCCATCGTTTGGTTTTTGAGAACGGACGTGACTCAATGATTCTTACAACATCGCCGACTCTGGCTTCGTTTTTGGGGTCGTGAGCCTTAACCTTTGTTCGCTTCTTTATAATTTTATCGTAAAGCGGATGAGGCGTAAGGCGCTCAACAAGAACCGTTATGGTCTTGTCCATCTTATCAGAAATAACTACCCCTTCAAGTGTTCTTCTACGACCAGCAACCATTTTACCTTTCCCCGAATTAGGGTTTTAGCACAAAATCAAGATTTGCAAAATATCTATTAATGATTTTCTGTCAAGAATTTTTTTACGCAAATTTTTCTTTTTCTAATTTAATGGTTTATAAGTTTCTGGCAATCTTTCTCTTGCTGTAGCGTTATTTTTTGCTATCTTTTGAAGCCTGAAACTATTTGAATTAACTTTATAAAAGGAGGTAGCCATGCTTCCGCCGTTTAGCCCGCAAAAGTATGTTGATTTCAGCGTTCCCGAGAATCGCAAGAAAATGGAGGATGCTTTAGCTAAGGTAAAATCGGAGCTTGGCAGGGAATACGACCTTATAATAGGCGGGGAGAGCGTTAAGTCGGATGCGACATTCAAGTCAGTCAATCCCTCGGAGCCGTCACAGGTTATAGGTGTTTTCCAGAAAGCGACGCCAGAGCTTGCCAAAAAAGCCATAGACCTTGCCCATGAGCGTTTTGATAGCTGGCGCTGGATGCCTGTTCAGGAGCGCTCGTCTATTCTTCTTCGCGCTGCCGCCCTGGCAAGAAAACGAATGTTCGAGCTGGCTGCGTGGCAGATTCTTGAGGTAGGGAAAAACTGGCTTGAGGCTATAGCTGATGTGGCTGAGATGATCGATATGTTCGAGTTCTACGCGCGGGAGATGATAAGATACAACCAGCGTGATGACCTGACCCATCTTCCCGGCGAGTTCAATCAGATAAAGTACATTCCGCTTGGGGTTTGCGTGGTTATTCCACCGTGGAACTTTCCTATGGCGATTCTTGGCGGTATGACCTCTGCGGCGCTCGTAGCCGGGAACACCGTGGTTCTTAAACCGTCGTCCGACTCGCCAGCGTGCGGTTGGCAGGTTGCTAACTTGCTTTACGAAGCGGGCCTTCCAAAAGATGTGCTTAATTTCGTCACCGGTTCCGGCGCAGTAGCTGGGGTCCACATGGTTGAGCATCCTAAGACGAGGCTTATAGCGTTTACAGGTTCCATGCAGGTTGGTCTTGATATTGTCGAGCGTGCTGCGAAAACCGTGCCCGGACAAATTTGGATAAAGCGTGTTATAGCTGAGATGGGTGGCAAGGATTTCGTTATGGTTGACGAGACAGCGGACCTTGATGCTGCTGCCACCGGGATTGTGGTTTCAGCATTCGGTTTCCAAGGGCAGAAGTGTTCGGCGGGGTCAAGGGCGATAATTTTTGATAGCGTGTACGATGAAGTTATAGAAAGAGTGGTCGAGCAGACGAAAAAGATAACTATAGGACCGGTTGAAAAATATGAGAACTGGCTTGGTCCGGTAATAAACGAGCGCGCTGAAAAGAACATTCTCGGGTACATTGAGATAGGAAAAGGCGAGGGCAAGTTGCTGACTGGCGGGAATAAGGTCTCGGATTTACCCGGTTATTTTATTGAGCCGACAATTTTTGGTGATGTCAAGCCCGGCGCAAGAATAGAGCAGGAAGAGATTTTCGGTCCAGTTCTCACAGTTGTGCGGGTTAAAGACCTCGATGAGGGAATAAAGGTAGCCAATGGTACTGTTTATGGATTAACTGGTTCATATTACTCCCGTGACAGATCAAGGATTCACAGGGCAAAAAGAGAGCTCCATGTTGGAAATCTTTACATAAACAGAAAGTCCACTGGTGCCATAGTCGATGTTCATCCATTCGGCGGATTTAACATGTCCGGAACCGACTCTAAAGCTGGTGGCAGGGATTACCTGCTTCTATTCACACAGGCGAAATCCATAAGCGAGAAACTGGATTATTAAAATAATAACTTAATTTTGAATGTAACTATTGAATTGTCATTATGAAGCTGTAATTTTGAATATTTTAATATTTATGCTAATTATACACTATTATTTTCTTTAAATAAATTGACTGAGATTTATTTTTCAGCATATTTAAATTTGATGAATTTATATTTTGGAGGTGATTTGAAATGCGTAGATATTTGGCGGCAATAGTTTGTGTATTAACATTTCTTAGTGCCGCTTATTCCTCTTCATTTAAAGAGATTGCCAACGAAAATGCTCTCGAAACAGAGTCCGTCATACAAGCGCATAATGATTACATAACGGTTCAGCTTAAGACCACCACGGGAAGGTTTAACATTGGGACCTACCCTGACAATAAGTCGTTAACATACTTCTTTCCTTCTCCGCCGTGGTCATCATGGGTTATCGTTAGAGTGGATGGAGTAAGCTATGTTTGCCCCGAACCAGACCCCATAAAAGTTGGTCCCCCTGTAACTCAGATGAATATCAGTCGCTCGTTCAGTGTTCTCGCATGGCCAACGAATCTTGATTCGAGTTACATTTTCGGCGCATGGTCGATCCCCGGGATTAGCAGACTTGAGGTTCGTCAGATTCTTCAGCCCGTGTATCTCGTGTATCCGGATGACACTACTGGTTCGATCTTCATAAAATATGTTATAATAAACAATAGCACATCCATTCACGATGTAGGAGTATTGTTGCTCCTCGATACCGATGTTGACAGTAATGACGAAGCACCGGTTGGCACGAATCTCGATTATTCAAGGATTGAGCGTGACTTTTACAATTGCGATACCTGCGAATTCCCGTGCTACTGGTTTGCGTATGGGGATCCCAGAGGTCCTCTTGGACCGCCTGATCAGGTGGTAGCTATGGGAATACTTTGTGGTTTTGATGCGGTTCCGCCGGATAGGTTCGCCATAGGCGATTGGAGGAGAGTTGGTGGATTGTTCAGAGTGCAATGGTCTTTTTTCCCGTCTGGGGCGAATTATGGTGATTCAGGAGTCTTGTTGTGGTGGTTCCCCAGAACCCTTTATCCTGGTGATACGCTCGTAGTCGCGACATATTTTGGTCTTGGCAAACCCGTTCCAGGCGAGATATCGATAAACATTCCCGAATACCCGCGTGTGGTTGACTGCTCCTATCAGCCGGATTCGTTCAGCGTTATGGTGTTTTTCACCAATGGTCTTGACATGAGATTAAGGGACCTGAGAGCTACGATAATACTTCCTACGGGGCTAAGGCTTTCCTCAGTTTCCGATGACACCGTTGCGCTTGGTCCCGACGACCTTTACCCCGGTCAAACCGGTTCCGCGGGATGGTATGTTATTATAGACTCGATAATAAGCTATTCTGAGTCGATATGCGTTCAGATTTTCCCTGCTTCGGGCGACACGAGTTTTACTGACTGCGTGGAACTTCACCTGACTCCGCTTCACCCGCCTACTGCCGAGTTGGTTTATCCGGATAGCGGCGCAGTATCCTCCTGTCAGCTTGGACAAATTCTTTACAGGATAACCGTCGATTCGCTTGCGCAGCTTGTTTTCACCTTGGATGGCGACACGATTCCCCTATCAGACCCTCATCTAAGAATTGTTGGGGATTCGCTACTTATGTACATACCCGATACAACCTGGGCTAATGGCGTTACCCATACTTTTGGCATTCTCAGGATAGTCGACCAGAACGATTGCCGTCTTGATTCCGTTATGGGCAGCTTTTTCACCGATTTTAGGCCGCCTGTTGTGCGCGGCTTTTTCCCGAAACCGGAAACTATTATAACGACGCAGTTCGATAGCGCCGGACTGATTATTCGCGACCTCGAGCGAACGGTGGATGAAAGCACCATAGTCTTCGTTGCTAATGGCGATACATACACCATTTCTGACCCTCAATTGACTTTTTATGATTCAGTTCTAACTTTTTCGCTTTCCTCGGCGGGTATAGTATTGAGTGATGGAGATACCATCTGCTTTGCTCTTGTCGATGCTGCTGACCCTGAGCCTGATTACTGCGATGCTAATCACATAGATTCAGTGTATAGGTGGTGTATTTACTACAGGATTGTTGATCTATTCCTTCCTGAAACCACTGCTAACGCTGGTGATATTATCGACATTCCTATTATTGTTGACGACATTACTGATTTGCAGTTGAGGAATTTCCGCATAAGGCTTTCGTATTCACCATCGGTGCTTACTCCTCTTGGTGTCGAGTCTATTGACGCGCTTGTGGACGGCTGGACCGACCTTTCGCTTTCCGTTTTGGCTCCGGGTACATTAGAAGTTTCTTGCTCGGGCTTTCCGATAAACGGTAGCGGAGCTCTCGTTTTCGTGCGATTCATGGTAACATCGCGTATGGCGACATTCACTCCGTTGCGTTTCATCGATGTTTCGCTTAACGATGGCACAATAGGTTACAAAACCCATGATGGCTTGCTTCTGGTGCCGTGGAACGACGAGTGCTGGTCCGTTACAATAAATATAAGCGCTACTAATATATCGAAGAGGCATCTTCTTATTGGTCTTTCTCCTTATGCAAGCGATTCCTTCGATGCTGGCATAGATGTTATCTCACCGCTTCCCTCGCCTTCCGAATTTAATCTGTACATCGAACCGCCTGTTGCCGAGCCTTTCATCGATAGGCTTATGCACGATTTCAGGAATTGTTCTGATAGCGCTGCGACATGGAAAATTCATGCTTATTCTCCGAGAAGCACCGATACCATATGGTTCAGATGGAGCAGGTCGGGTATGCCGCAGGGTATGCTTATGCTTACTTATGTTACTTCCGCCGGAACCACTATTCTCGATATGAAGAAGGATACCTCGTTCATGGTTCTGGGCGGGACGGATGTGACTATAGAGTACTTCCGCGGTGTGTTTACTGCTTTGGATATAACGCTTTGTCCGGGCTGGAATTTGATAAGTTTGCCGGTGGCGCCAACCACAACGACAGAGTTGCTCAGCATAATCCCCAATGCTGCCAGCTATCCATACTGGTATAATCCCGCCTTACGGACCTATCAGGTGCTCGATACAGTTTCTTACACTCACGGTTTTTGGATTTACATGTCTGATTCCTCGCGAATAAGGATTTACGGTGCCAAATTGCGCGACATGATGATGCCGCTTTCCGCTGGCTGGAACCTCGTCGGCGTCCCCTACAAAAGCGATGGATTCGTGCCAATAACATCTATAACAACGATGCCACCGGGTGCGATATCGCTTCCGATGTATTATTTCAATGCCTGCTCCAGCGATACCTACATTGCTGATACGACCGGCATGAAGGTGGGCTATGGATACTGGGTTCTTGCCACTGATGATTGTGAGCTTATCCTTCACGGCAGCGCAAAAGTGGGGGCAATGCTTCCCGGTTCGCCAGAATTCGCGATGGATTTGGATGTTGACGGTCGAACTCTTGAACTAGCTGTTGATAGCCGCGCTAAAGATGGGCTGGATAGGTTTGACATAGCCATACCGCCTTCCCCAGTATTCGAGGAAAGGACTGAACCAGCTTTCGTTAGCGATGGTGTAATGCTTCGTCGTGACGCAAGACCGGGCGGAAAATATGAGCTTTCGCTGCGGACGGGAGCTGTGGTGAAGTGGGATGCTAAGCTATTGCCTGAAAATCTTGACTTTATCCTGATAGACGGGGAGGAACGAGTTAACATGAGAGAGCTCTCCTCGTGGGTAGCTGGCAATGAACGACTCTACATCGAGGTTTCGTCACTTCCGAGGGAGCTTTCAATAAAGTCTATTTCACCGAATCCGTTTAATAGTGTTGCCAGAATAAAGTTCGTTTTGCCTGAAGATTTGTCCGTGTCTGTTGAGGTCTACGACATAAATGGCAGGCTTGTGAGGATCCTTGCGCGGGGCAAGTTTGGTGCCGGTGAAAACGAGATAATCTGGGACGGAACAGATGAGTTTGGAAACAACCTGCCTTCTGGGATATACATGATAACTCTAAAATGCGGTGATAAAGTTATTTCTGCAAGAGCGTTAATAACAAGGTAGCCCTTTTCATGTTAAACAAAAGATAAGGAGATGAGATGTCGGAACGGAACATAGCCATAATAGGCGCTGGTTATGTAGGGCTTGTTGCAGCTGCATGTTTTGCGAAAAAACACAATGTAGTGTGCGTCGATATCGACGAGGACAAAGTTGAGCTTATAAACAACGCTAAGGCACCCTTCTATGAGCCCGGTCTCGATGAGTTGATAAAAAGCGGAATAAAAAGCGGCAAACTGCGCGCGACAAACGATATAAACGGTGCACTTGAGTCCGCCGAATTTATTTTCATAAGCGTTGGCACGCCATCAAAAGATAATGGCGAAATAGACCTTAGCTATGTTAAATCGGCTGCCCATGACATAGGAAAGGCGCTAAGGAACTATGCTGTGGTTGTTCAGCGCTCGACTGTCGTTCCCGGCACCACCCGTAATGTGGTGAAAAAAATTATTGAGGAGCAATCGGGCAGAAAAGCAGGCAAAGATTTTGGTATAGCATTCGTTCCCGAATTCCTGCGTGAGGGCAACGCTGTGCACGATTTTATGGAACCCGATAGGGTGGTTATAGGCGCCGATGACGATAGAGTAACTGATAACCTGCTTGAACTTTATCGTGATTTTTACCCGAAAATGCCAGATAGTGCGCTTGTCACAATGAGTATAGAGTCTGCTGAGCTGGTTAAATATGCGTCGAACCTTTTTCTTGCCACGAAAATTTCCTTTGCCAACGAGGTAGCCGAGCTTGCCGAAAAAATCCCTAATGTGGACATAGTCGATGTTATGCGTGGTGTGGGACTTGATAAAAGAATCGGGCCAAGCTATCTTGGAGCGGGTGCTGGATTCGGTGGGTCGTGCTTTCCCAAAGATCTTAACGCTATAGTTCACTTTGCCAGAAAAATAGATGTTCCACCTTTTATTACCGAGGCGGTTTTAAAAAGGAATCGCAGGCAAATAGAGCGGATAGTAAGCTTCGTTGTAGACCAGCTTGGTAAACTTGACGACAAAAGGATTGCGGTGCTCGGGCTTTCTTTTAAACCGGGGACATCGGATACCCGCGAATCGCCTGCACTGAAAATTATAAACGAACTGATGAGGCTTGGTGCGAAAGATATAATAGCGTGTGACCCCAAAGCTGTGGATGAAGCGAAAAAGGTTTTTGGCGAGTCGATAAAGTATACTGAAGATCCGTTTGAGGCTATTAAAGACGCTGATTGTGCGGTTGTGGTTACTGATTGGAATGAATTCAAAAATCTTAGCCCCGATGACTTTGCGGGTCTTATGCGAAATCCTCTTGTTATCGATGGGAGAAGAATTTATCAGCCGGAAAAGTTTGAGGGGAGAGTGAAGCTTATTTGTGTGGGGAGGTATATTCAGCGGTAAGAAAGTTGTGGAAAATTGTCGATTAGTTTGCTTGATTTTTATGTTAGTGGATGTATAATTAATATGATTGACAAGTTTCTTCAATTAAAAGGGAGGGAATCATGAAAAGGATACTTTTGGCTTTACTTTTGGTTTCGATGTTTAGCCTTGCCTTGGGAGCTGGACCGGGACTAAAAATAATAAAATCAACGCTTAATTGGCGCGGTGTGAACTACGATTTTGCATCTGTAGGTGAAGACAGCTTTGAGGCACTGGTAGTTTGCACAGAGGATACCGGTGCTGTGGACATAGTTTTCGTTTTGGACATCACGAGCAGCATGCGGGGATACATTAACACTGTAAGAGACAATATAGCTCATCTCGCGATAACACTGGATACTCTTGGATATGATTATGCTTTTGGGATAGTCGTGTATAAGGACCCCGATTTCAGAAATCTTACCCCATTTGGCAGAGACTTAACAAGCGATACAACCACGATAAAAAGCTGGCTTAGCTCGATCTCGACTGGTGGAGGAGGCAGTGACCCCGAGGATGCGCTTCATGGGTTATGGGTGGCAACGCACGACATGCACTGGCGCCCCGGTGCTACAAGGGTTATCGTTCTTGTGACTGATGTATGTTTCTGCACCGATTCGTCATCAATAATTCCCCCACCGTGCCCATCATGCACGACTCACTTCTCCAGACCAGAGGTTTATGATGCTATAGTGGATGCGGGTATTATAACATTCGTAATCACGAGATGGCCAACCCCGCTTTGTAATATATGCACTGGGTACACCACAACGGAGGCGAGAGACCTTTACGAACTCCTTGCAAGAATTACCGGCGGCGGAGTATTCTACTTCCACACCCCGATTGATACAATATTCACTTCGCTCATACCATATATCTCGGCGAAAGAATTGATACAGGTTTACATACAGAATGTGTCGCCTGATACGATAGAAACATTGTCGGTTAATCTCGATTTGGGTACATGCATACGCATAATTCACGGTGATAATCCAATGACAAAATTTAATATTGCTCCTGGCGAAACTGTGGATTTCGTGTGGACCATTGATTACATGGAGGGCTGTATTGGTCCGCCAGCGTGCTTCAGGATGACGGCTGCGGGTGGTGGCTATAGTGTGTTCTCGAGCCACTGTATGTATGTTCCCAATTGTGCATGTTCGCCTGTTCAGGTTGAGAATATTTGGCCACGGTTGGGCGTCTGGAGCGCATGCGACCCACAGGTAATGAGGCTCAGGCTCACCGATGATGACCTTGGCGTCGATACGAGCTGGATAGTATTCGAAGTTAATGGAACACGAATACGGTATCATTACGACCCGAAGCTCGTGCTTAAGGGAGATACTCTCGAGTATACTCATGCTCCGGGAGAATTTAGAACTGGGGATACTGTCAGGTATGCTGTCGTGGATGCTCGTGACCTCGGCGGTTGTGGGCTTCAGGAACCACGCGGTGGATGGTATATTGTGGACAGGCAACCCCCTATGTTCTCCAATTACCAGCCTCCTCTTAATGCCACCATAGGTGGGATGCCGAGCGAGGTATCCGTGGTCATAACAGACCAGCATTCTGGCGTGGATGTTACATCACCTTACTTTATTTTCAACGGGACCGACACATTCACACTTGATGACCCATCGGTAACATTTGATGGTAGAATACTTCGGTTTGTGCCACCGCCCGGATACCGCTGGACTTTTGGCGATAGCATTGAGGTCTGCGTTCATGCTGATGACAGAGTATCACCTCAATATTGCGGTCCCAACCACGGAGTGGACTGCTGGCATTTCTTTATAGACTACTTGAGGTTAACTCTTCCTGATACCATCGTTCCGCCCAATGCAAGCGTGGCGTATCCCATAAAGTGCTCCGACCCATCAAGATTCAACATAACTCACTTCGACCTGAGGATAAGCTATTGCACCGATATATTTGATGTTTACAGCGTTTACACTGGCGGCACCGCTTCGAGAGGATTCATCGTTAGTTGGGATACCGCTGGCGGAATACTTCACATAAACGGCTACAAAGCTTTCCCGATGGTCTCCTCGGATGTGTTCATAAAGTTGTTCCTTAAGACCAAAGATGTGCCCGGCGGCTATTATTCCCCCATGAGGTTCGTTAGCGTTAGCCTTAATCATGGTGAGGTCGGATATGCTACATTTGATGGGATGCTTATGATAAAGTTCAAACCTGCACAGTGGCTTCATCCGCTTATCTTCACGGGCAAGACTGCGACGGGTTATCTTGAGCCAACAACTATAACGATAGGTGCCGCGGATGGCGCTACGGACGGTTATGACCCCACACTGGACCTTCTTATTCTGCCGCCACCGCCGACGAAGACTGATGTTTATTCTCTTATTTCCGACCCGGATTATCCTTCGGTGACGCGGCTCGGGCGCGACATCCACAATAGATATTCTGTCCCATCCGAATGGCGAATAGTAACCCAGGCGACTCCTGGTTCCCTTTACTGGAATCCTCACTCCCTGCCGGACGGGATATTCAGGCTTAACGGCAGACTCGATATGAAACTCGACTCTATTTACCATTATGCACTGGGCGAAACCATCGTTATCACCTATGAGCAGCCTCTGCCGGCACATCTTACTATTGACTACTTCTCTGGCTGGAATATGCTCGGGATACCGGCTACCATAACTATGCCGAATTGGATTGAGTTCATCCCTGACTTTTTCGCAGGTCCTTTCACCTATGACAATCCGACCAACATGTTCTATCTCAACAGGTTCCCCAAAGCTGGCTTTGGATTCTGGATTTACGCGACTGATCAGGGCGTTGCCGATGTATGCGGAATCCCGTTCCATAGCGGTTCGATAATAATTCATCGAGGCTGGAACCTTATCGGGTCGATAGATGTTCCCGCACGGATAGAAACGGACCCGTCGGGAATTATAGTAGCAATATATGGCTGGGATAGCAGTGCTGGAGTTTACACTACTGCCACAGCTGACAATATCCAGCCTGGAAAGGCTTACTGGGTGCTCTCGACCTCGGATGGAGTGCTTAATTTCATACCGCGGTGATGATTTGCGGTGCGGATTATTCTGCACAAAAGCTTCTAATGCGGATAGGAATTCATCTTATTGATGCATGATATATTGGATTAGTTCAGATGTTGCCTGAACAAGGTGATAGATTGTTAAATCCTTATTGTGGGCTGAAAGAAAAGTATCAAGTAAATTACTTTGCTAATTTCCTTTGAATTCGTGTTCGGGAGGTTGCCGCCGAATTGGACCTTATAGTTAAATGTCGCAATCTTTGGAAGTGGTATCCAACCCCTGACGGCAGACTTGATGTATTGAAAGGTCTTAACTTTGAGCTTCGGTACGATGAATTTGTTGCTATACTTGGCGCGTCGGGAGTGGGTAAAACTACATTCCTTTCGCTTTTAGGCCTTATAGACACTCCATGCGACGGCGAGGTTATTGTGGATGGCATCTCACCATACGAGATTTCGTCCGCCAAGGCTGCTGAAGCACGCGCAAAGAAAATAGGCTTTGTGTTTCAATTTCATCATCTCATGCCTGAGTTCACGGCGCTCGAGAATTTAATACTGCCGCAGCTTATAGCAGGTGAAAGCTATAGCAAAGCAAAAAATCGCGCGAAAGAGTTATTGCAACTTTTCGGGATGCAGGGGCGGGAGAATCATTTTCCCGGTCAACTCTCGGGTGGCGAGGCACAGCGAATAGCTCTGGCAAGAGCACTCGTTAACAGCCCCAAACTCGTGCTCGCGGATGAACCTACCGGTAATCTTGACAGGGATAATGCACTGATTTTCATGGAATATCTGCGCAAACTTCAAAGGCAAAACGGACTTAGCGTTGTGTTGGCAACGCATAACCCTGAGATAGCGCGATTCGCGGATACAATTTATAGACTTCGTGACGGCAAACTCTGGCGGGTAAGTATTGAAAGTGTGCCCTCAAAGTGAACTATATTTTATCCCCTTCTCATCGAAAAATTACTTAGAATCTTTTTGTTCAGTGGATATTTCTTGTGGTGTTAGCGATTATTAATATTTAATATTGTGGAGCAAGGGAGTTTTAAGAGATGAAGTGTGAGATTTGCGGAAAAAATGATGCCACGCATCAGGTGGTTCAGTTCATAGCCGGCAAACGGAAGGTAATAAATGTTTGTGATGAGTGTTTTCTTAAGGTCGGTGTTGATGAGCAGCTCGCCTCCGCCGATGAGGGCGTGAAGAAAGTTGAGGTGACGAGTTTCAAGTGTCCCGGCTGCGGAATGACACTTAACGAGTTCATAGAAAGCAGATTTCTCGGCTGTGAACAGTGCTACGATGCATTCGGCCAGTTTATAGATGTTCTGGTCCAGAGGTTCCAGAGCGAAAGCAAGCCAGAATCGAAGGGTGAGGAACAAAAAAGCCCTGAGGAAGTTCTCGTAAAGCTGAAACTTCAACTTAAACGCGCCGTTGACGATGAGCGCTACGAGGAGGCGGCGAGAATCCGTGACCAGATAAGATTGCTTGAGAAGAAGCTCCGCTCAAAACACGAGGAAAAATGAACATATTGCCAAACAAACCGCCAACATGGCTTTCGAACCCCCCTGAAAACGATGTGGTCATAGGTTGTTGGGGTGTGATATTGCGTAATATCGCGGGAAGAAAGTTTCCCATAAAGCTTGGCAGCGCTGAAAGCGAAACTATTTTCTCCCTTTTTGAGCCTTACCTTCTCGAGGCTGGCTGGAATGCGGACAATTTTATGCCTATAGAGCAAATAGACCCGATTCACCGATTGCTGCACTACGAGCGATTAAACATCCCTGAGGGGGTGGTTCACCGTCCGATGCATGGTCTTCTCGCCGTTAGCGAAGATGAGTCGAAAACTGTGCTCGTTAACTGGGTTGACCACATAAATCTCATAGTGAGAATGCGAACCGCAAAGTTCGACGAGATAGTGTATGAGCTTACAAAGTTTATTGGTTACTTTGATGATGCGTTTGAGTGGGCAAAAAGCGATAAATTTGGCTATTTATCATCAAATCCTATGCAAAGCGGGGCTGGGGTGATACTTGGTGCGTATCTTCATGTTCCAGCGACCATCCTGCTTGGTAAGTTTGGTCGGCTGAAACGCGAGCTGATAGAGCGCGAGCTAACGGTAGCAAGTATCTGGAAAATGGGCGTTGAGGAAGCATCGGGAATAATAAATTTGAAAACTCGTCGTCTGGTTGGGATAACGGCCGAGCAACTCGTTGCCCAGATTTCCCGTGCGGTCGAGGATGTTGTAGCCCAGGAGATTGAAGCGCGAGAAAAACTTTGGGAAAAATCCAGGGAGAGCGTGGAGGACAAGATTCTTCGTTCCGCAGGAATAGTAACATATGCAAAACTTGTTGAGTCGTGGGAGCTTTCAACGCTTCTTTCGGCTATAAGGCTTGGGATTTCGCTTGGAGTGTTTCCTATGCCTCTTTCGGCTGTCGATAGCAACCTTATACTCGCACGCGATGCTCATCTTGCTGCGCGATTCGGCGAAGAATTAACGGACCAGCAGAAACTAAGCATGCGCCGCGCGCAATTTCTTGCCGAAACATTATGGTTTTCTTGACCAGAGCAGATTTTAATTTAAATTGATATAAAAGGTATTCGGAGGCAATTCATGGCTTACAAGTTTTCGCCTCTTCAGGTAAGAAATCAGGAGTTTACCAAAGCTATTCGTGGTTACAAGCCAGAGGAGGTTAGGCAGTTTTTAACGCGGGTAGCGGACTTTATAAACGACCTTCTTCACGAAAATCGCCGCCTAACCAACGAGGTGGAAAGCCTCAAGCGCCGCATAATCGAACTGGAGCAGAGTGCTAATTCCCTGAAGGAGATGGTGGACCAGAGCGCGCAAAAAATAATGAACCTTGCCCGTCAAAAAGCGGATGAGCTTATAGCCGAAGCGGAGAACAAAGCACAGCTTATGCTTAAGGAAGCGAGCCTTGCGGTCGAAAAGAAGCGAGAGGAACTTTATGAACTAACAGGAATTTACGAAGCTTATAAAAGGCAGCTACTTTTCGTGCTTAAGGGAATGATATCTTCGGTGCAGAAGTTTGAGGAGTCCGTTGAGATGCGCGGTGCAAAGAAAGCAACGGAAAAGCTCGGCGCAAAAATAGGTGCTTTACGCCCTCTCGACCCCATAACCGCTCTCAAAAACACGACCCACAGGAGAAGGAAGGCATTTTTCGAGAAAGCAGGGGAGGGGTAAGATATATGAGTTAAAACAGGAAAGAGTGTTAAGTTGTCCATGGAAGGGGGCGTGGATATAAACGATAAATTTCATGAGCATGAAAGAGATAGAATCGCATTCAGTTGAATTTAAGAGATATTGGCGGGATGAATACCTAAAAATATTATGTGCTTTTGCCAATTCAAATGGCGGCGTTCTTTGGCTGGGTGTTAAGAATGATGGGACACCTATAGGTCTTGAAAATGTGGATAAGCTTCTTGAAGAGTTACCAAATAAGATTAGAAATAAACTATCAATCACTCCCACAGTGATGCTTGAGGGCACGATGGACAAAAAAGTCATAAAGATAGAAATATCGCCATCAGATATTCCAATATCCTATAATGGGAAGTTCTATGTGAGGTCAGGCTCAACTACGCAAGAACTTCAGGATTTTGAATTGCTCAGGTTCATCATGCGGAGACAAGGGCTCTCATGGGATGCGATGCCTTCGGATGTCGACGCAGAGGAAATCGATAGGGAGACGGTGGATAAATTCGTGGAAATGGCGAAAAGTAGGCTTTCCATATCAAAAGCAGATTCTGCAAAGAGAATCCTTGAAAACTTGGAACTCATTAAAAATGGGAAGTTAACTAACGCTGCAGTTTTACTTTTTACCAAGGAACCGCAGCGATATTTTCTGAATTCTTTCGTTAGGGTCGGAAGATTTAAGACGCCCATCGAGATTATTGATGCTGTGGAAATTAGAGGAAATCTTTTTGAGCAGGTTGAAGGGATTATCAAAGCAATAAAGAAAAATATTAATGTTAAGTTCGAGATAAATGATATCGAGAGGAAAGAAGTATGGGAATATCCGATAACAGCGATTAGAGAAGCTTGTATAAATGCTTTGATACATAGGGACTATTTAGATTCAGCGGATATTCAAATCAAAATATATGATGACCATATATGGTTCTGGAATCCAGGGAAACTGCCAGAAGGATTAACTGTGGAAATGCTTAAAAAAGAGCACCCTTCTAAATTACGAAATAAACTTCTTGCAATGGTGTTTTATTATGCTGGGTTGATTGAGAGATGGGGCACTGGGACAGTGAGAATGGCGGAAATTTGCAGAAATTGGGGATTTCCTGAACCTGAATTTAGGGAGGAATCAGGCGGTTTTTCTGTGATTTTCTGGAAAGACATATATAACGAAGAGTTTTTAGAAAAAATGGGACTTAATGAAAGGCAGATAAAGGCTGTTTTGTATGTAAAAGAAAAAGGAAGGATAACGAATAGAGAGTATCAAAGGATAACTGGTGTTTCTAAAGCAACTGCCACGAGGGACCTTTCAGAGTTGGTAAAGTTAAAAATTCTTAAAAGATTTGGGAGAGGCAAAAAAGATATTCATTATGCACTGA
>JAGGRZ010000120.1 GCA_021159335.1 bacterium | reverse complement strand
TAAACCGACGCTTCCTTTAAAAATCCTTACCATGCTTCCACCAATTAAAATTTTAAGAACAAAATAAAACATGTCAAGAATAAATTTTGTGCTTAACAAAAAAATTAGTTAACCAAGCATACAAAACGCACACGGACCGCAGGAATTTCATGTCATCTTCCTCGATGGGGGACGCACAGAAGCTGCAAAAGACCCGATAATAAGACAAGCTTTAAGATGTGTTCGCTGCGGCGCATGCATGTATGAATGTCCAGTCTACCCAATAGTAACAGGCTATTGGGGTCACAAATATATAGGCGGCATAGGAATACCGTGGACGGCATTCATCGCAGGCGGCTGGGAAAAGGCTGCGCCTATGGCTTTCGCATGCACACTATGCGGAAGATGCGTAAAGTTCTGCCCAATGCAAATAGATACGCCAAAGATCGTCGAGCACATAAGGCAAAAGCTGTGGAAAATGGGCTATGTTCCGTCAGGCATAAAGGAAATGGCTGAAACAACTGAGCGCGAGGGAAAGCCATACTGACCGAAAATAATCGTTGCTAATCGGTAGCTGTCACTTATATAAGGACATTCTTCTTAACCTTACTTTTGTCCAAGTTTATTAAGCATATTTTCAATTTCGGCACATATATAGTCTAAATCATTCTCCTTAAGATATTTTACTGGTTTTCCAATATATATATTCACCCTGGCGAATGGTAATGGTATCAGAAATCTGTCCCAGCTATTAAGCCTTTTGTGTGGTTTCGCCTCAGCCCAAAATGCAACCACACTCGCGCCGCTTCTAACCGCTGCCAATGCCACCCCCGGTTTCACTTTTCGTCGAGGACCTCTTGGACCATCAGGGGTTATCGCAACAACATTGCCTGCCTTAAGCTCCGCCAATATTCTCGTAAGTGCCTTGGTGCCACCTCTTGTGGACGAACCACGAATAACTCCAAAACCGAGTCTCCGAACAGCCCTTGCTATAATCTCGCCATCTCGGGACTCACTAATCAATACCTTTATTCCCCGACCTCGAAACACATAAGAAAGCGGCAGAATGTGTTCATGCCAGAAAACGAACAAAGCCCCCTTACGCACATAATTTTCCATACCATAAATCTTCACGCCCCAGGTCATTCCCAGAAAGCGTATCAAAAAAGGCAGGATATACTCAGCTACAAAAAATAAAATCCTGTCCCAAAACGAAAGTTTACTTTTCTCTTTCATTCTCCTTTATTACTTCAAGCATTTGCGGGAAAATTTCGGGATTGGCAGCAATAATTCTGTCGGATGTTAATGTCCACGGCTTTCCACTAAAGTCGCTCGCTATACCACCTGCTTTTTTGACTATAATAGCACCAGCAGCCATGTCCCATGGTTTTAGCTTGAGCTCCCAGAAACCGTCAAGTCGCCCGCAAGCAGTATAAGCTAAGTCGAGAGCAGCGGAACCTGCCCGTCTTATGCCTAGTGCTCGATAAAAAAATGCAACAAAAAAGTTTAAATTATCCTCACTACCCGGCTTTCTCGAATACGGAAATCCCGTGGCAATAAGGGCATCGGAAAGCTCTGAAATCTTGGAAACCGTTATTTCCTGCCCATTAAGTTTGGCAGCGGTTCGACTCGATGCTTCGAAAGTTTCAGACCTTAGCGGGTCTCGAATGACGCCCAGAACCAGCCTTCCCCTATGAACCAGCGCTATCGATACAGCAAAAACCGGAAACCCATGCGCAAAATTATTAGTGCCATCAAGTGGGTCCACCACCCACAAATACTCAACTTCCAGCGCTTGTGATGCTCCTAACTCCTCGGAGAGTATCTTATGATGCTCGAACTTTTCCCTTATACTGGAGCGTATGAACTTTTCGCTCGCTATATCGCATGACGTAACTATTTCACGCCTTGATTTGTACCCTATTTCCTTGCGGCGAAAATAACCATCGCGCAGTATCTCCCCCGCACGCTCAGAAATTTTCCTGGCGAATTCGAGCAGTTCTAATTCCTCATCAAGACTCAATTCTGGTTCCCGCCAGAAATCAGATTGTTCGTAGAATTCATTCAAATCAATCATAAATAACTCCTTTAAGTAATTCTTCCGCAATATCGAAACCTTCGCCAACCTGCTCGGGTGAATGCGCATCTGAACCCACTGTGGCAACCCTAACACCATGCTTAAGCAAAATTTTAAGTGCCGTTTCCGACGGATATGTGGATTTAAGCTCTCTGCGCAAACCCGCGGTGTTAAGCTCAATAGGCATGCTCAAAGCTTTAAGCTCAGCCGCTATCTGCGGAAGAAATTTTGCCTCAAGCTCCTCACATCGCGAGATCCCCCAGTAAAGCCCAAGATACTTCTTATATCCATCAATATGTCCTACAACATCAAAAATTCCGCTCGCGGCCAGTGAAACTATCATGTCATAATATTTTGGAATGAATGAATTAATCTCAAAAACTCTCCTTGCCAGATCTTTAAATTTGCTGCTCGTTATTTCAATCCCATCAAGAGCGTGAATAGAACCTATAGTGAACTCAGGCCGAAATTTTTCAATAAAATCTCTTATTTTCTGCTCGAAATGAAGACCGTATGAAAACTCAAACCCCCATATAACCTCAATTTTACCCTCATATATTTTTTTCAGATTTATCAATTCATTTTTATATTCTATTATATATTCATCAGCGAGCCTATATAACCTCCCACGAAATCTTATATATGGGTCATATGCGGAAAGTATAGGGTCAAGGTCTATATGCGTTGTGAAGCAAATTCGCTTAAACCCTTTCTTAATAGCCTCTTTCACAAATTCTTCGGCTCTGCCTCGCGCATCAATAGAATAGTCAGGATGAACATGACAATCGCACTCGAATATATCGTTTTTGTTTTTCATTTTGTGCCGCTTATCACCCTTATATGGTTGCTTATTATCCATACCTTTCCTTCCCGCACAAGTTCGACACGGTATATGCCTTCTTCAAAAGGCTTAAATTCAGCAGTCTTGCCGTGCTTCTTTTCAATCTTCTCACCATTGTGAACAAATATGATGTCCGATGAATCTGGCGCAACAACAAAAAATCTAAGCTCAGGGCTTAGGTGTATCCTGTCACCTATCGAAGCGAACTCGCTCCCACTTTTCGCAAAAAATCTGAATCCACGGGCATCACCCCAGCGACGGTTAGAGATGAAAACTCTGCATTCTCTTATGGCATCGAAAACAAAATCTTTTGCGCGCTGGGAACTTTCGGGTATGGGGCTTCTTGCAAGAATATGTGTCCAAAGTGAATTAAGTCCAATTTTATAAGGGAAAACAGTTCTCCAGAACAGTTTGAGCAAACGAAGTTTATAACCGTGAGCATCAGCAGAGGCTATGCCGCACACTTTTCGAGAAAGATTCAGCTCATCCCATTTTTTTATTGCCAAAGCAGGCGGGGCATGAAGCAAACTGCGAGGTTTTAACAAATATTTTAACTTGTTGCCACAGGCTATACCCTCAAGCCACGATGACATGTGATTCCATATTTCTATCCCGTCGAACTGGTAAGCATCCCAATCCGTCCAAGGATATGGCGGGTATTTCTGTATTTGTCTTGACTCAAAGGGATGAGCAATTATTCCGATACCACCAGCTTCACGAACTCTTGCCACATATTCTTTAGGATTAAGTGTCCTGGGCAAAACCTCATTCACACCAAAGACTAAGTAATGATTAATTCCTGTCGGGTCCTCATGCTCGTAACCAATAATAACCAGCACACCATCATACCAGCCCTCCTTCGACTTGCTGGCAAGAGTCATGTGGTCCGCAAACATAAGGAAATCAATATTATACTTCTGAGCGAGCTTTATTATATATTCGTGAGGTTTTGTGCCGTCCGAATCGAGCGTATGAATGTGGACGACACCCACATATTCGTAAAGTTTCTCGTTTTGGCTCATCTTTTTTCCCGAGCCTTTGCGAAATCATATATGGCTATTGCGCCCTTAACGAGTAGTAAGTCATCTATCCTGTGAGGCAACGGAAGAAAGCTCGATATATAACCTGCACTTCCACCTGTAAGCAGTAACAACGAATTAATATCTGACTTAATGAGTCTTTCCCACAGATAAATAACAGCGCCACACACAGCAGCAACAGTTCCCGCCGCTATACACTGACTGGTACCTTTACCAGGGAATTGAGGTTTTATCTCGTCGTCAGCAGGCCCAAGTTGCGCCGTGGATTGGAAAAGCGCCCGTTTCATAAGTTCAATCCCGGGCAATATAGCTCCACCGCGAAATACACCATTACTAATAAGGTCTATCGTTACTGCCGTTCCCGCATCAACGACGAGAATTTTCTTCGCATCATCTGAGTAGAAATTCCAGGCTCCTACCGCCACCGCAACTCTGTCTGCGCCAAGCTTTCGTAGGTTGCCATATTCGAGCTTTATCGGCAACTCCATTTCGCCATTAACATTAACAACTCCAAGCCCCTCCCCTGCCAAAACATTCAATGCTATTTCGGTTGTTTCGGGGACCACCGAGACGACAATGGCTGCCTCAGCTCCTGACTGGCGCGCAATAGTCGAAAGTCTGCCAGACCACGCAAGATCTGCCCGGGAAAATTGCCACCGCCCGCCAAGCTCGTCGCCAACAGTAACATACACTTTAATAAAGCGGTTCCCGATGTCGAGTATTAAAAGCTTTTCCTTGCCCATCTTTGGAAAACCATACTTTATCAGAATAACCTAAGTCTGACATTAATGTATTTTTTGGGATTTCGCTTTATTTCCTTCACGAGCGAATCAAGCGTCGCTGCAGCTGAATTAAGCCTGTCATAAAGCTCTCTATTTTTCATTGCTGCGCCTATGGTCCCCTCACCGCGGCTTACAAGTTCAGTAAGCGAATCAAGTCTTGCAATCGTGTTTGACAAACGAGCGTACATCATCGTATCCGAAAGCACTTTCCTAAGAATGCCTCGGCTTTCGTAAAGAGCGCTCGCAAGCGAGGATAGCTGGGTGAACATCGTGTCAAGCCTGTAATAAAGAGACGGATTCCTGAACAGCAATCCTATGGTGCTTTTATCAGATTCCACACTTTCAACCATTTTGTTTACGAGGGCAAAGAATCTCTCAAGGTCGCGGGAAAGCTTTGGATTGTTTATAAGTTGCCCAACAGTCCCCTCGCCCTGATTTATTTTTTCAGCTATCCCTTTAAACGAATGTATCGCTTCGGTAACATCATCCACCACATTGACACTTCTTGACAACAACTCCTCGAAATCTATCGGGCTTGTGCATTGAATGTAATCACCATCTTCAAGCATCGGCTGGTCAGCGCTGCCAAGCGTTATGGCGACATACTTGTCTCCGAGTAGCCCAAGAGTTCCTATACGAGCTTTACTATCGCGACGAATGTATTTTTGCACGCTCTTTTTTATCTTCATTCTTACCTCAACACATGTTTTCCCGCTGGAATCTGAGGGTATAAATATTATCTCCGAAACAGAACCTACATTAACACCAGCCAACCATACCGGTGCTCCTACCTGAAGTCCGCTTACCTGCTCCATTCTTGCGCGGATCTCGTAACGATGTTTGAAAAGCCCCTGCTGCCCGCTTATTATTATTATAGCAACAAGCGCAAGCAAAATTGAGGCAGTTATAAGACCACCCACTGCCACCGTTTTATCTTTTATTCTGCCCTTAGCTGCCATTTCTCCTCCAAAATAAATTTATACCAAAAAAGCTTAACCTCTAATAAGTTTATTTATAACACTTTTTGGAGCAGCCTGAGAAAGAAATTCCTTAAGCGCCGGAACATCAGAGTTTAGCAATTCCTCTCGATTGCCCTCAAACTCTATTCGCCCATCGTGAATGAAGGCAAATTTATCACCTACGGTTAATGCGCTTATTATGTCATGCGTCACTACTATAGATGTCGTTTTAAATCGCTCTTTAGTTCTGACTATGAGTTCGTTTATTCTGGCAGCAGTTATGGGGTCAAGTCCGGTGGTAGGTTCGTCGAAAAAAAGGAATTCAGGGTTAGTTGCCAACGCTCTCGCAAGAGCAGCTCTTTTTTTCATTCCGCCCGAAAGCTCTCCGGGAAGTTTGTTCGCAGCATCCGAAAGCTCAACGAACTCGAGAAGTGTCATTACTCGCTCGTTTATCTCTTCTTCACTTAGCGTTGAATGCTCAACCAATGGGAACGCCACATTCTCCCACACTGTTAGCGAATCGAAAAGCGCAGAACTCTGGAAAAGCATCCCTATCTTCTTCCTTATCTTCATCATCTGGGACTCGTCGAAATCCGTTGTATCAACACCATTTATTATTATCCGCCCCTCGTCAAGGTCGAGAAGTCGCAGTATTACTTTAAGAAGCACGCTTTTACCGCAACCCGAGCGTCCAAGTATGAGCGTGGTTTTCCCCGAAGGAACCACGAGGTTTATCCCGCGCAGAACGGGTTGTTCATCAAAGTATTTCCATACATTTACTATTTCAATCATATCCTAAGCACCCACAGAAGAATTTGAGTAATGAAATAATCGCCCACGAGTATGGCAACAGACGATATAACCACCGACTTGGTTGTTGACCTGCCCACACCTTCGGTTCCGCCAGTAGTCGAGAATCCAACATAACACGCCACCCAAACTATTATAAGTCCGAAAACCACCGATTTAAGAATTGACATTATTACATCATCAATAATCAATATGTCAAATACGGTTTTCCAGTAAAATTGCGCGGATATGCCCAGCACAGTCGTAGCCACGAAAAGCCCGCCGAAAAGCCCGACGCCATTTGCAAGAATCGTCAGTGCTGGAACCATAGTCAGCCCAGCAAGAACTCTCGTTACTGCAAGTTTTTTTATCGGGTCAGTTCCCATAGCGCGCATAGCGTCAATTTGCTCAGTAACTTTCATTGAACCGAGCTCAGCAGCGATACCTGCTCCCACACGCCCCGCAATAACGAGTGCAGTAAGAACTGGTCCAAGCTCTCTTATAAACGATATGGACAAAAGCGAGCCGACATACATTTTCGCCCCGAAAATAGCGAGTTCATGACCCGTTTGAAGTGCGTATATCATGCCCGTAAAAAGGTTAGTAAGCGTCACAATAGGAAGCGATTGAATTCCTATGGAGTACATCTGATAAAGCGTGTCCTCGGCGTAAAAGGGCTTTCGGAAAATTGATGTGAATATGTTTCCACCAAGCTCGAAGAATTCCGCCACTGAGATGAAAAACCTATCGAGCTGGTTCCGCATTATTCGTAGTCCTCCATAAGGTAAGAACTGGTCTTGCGCCTTCTTCTTAGCGTCTCCTCGATTCTATCAATGAACGATTTGGCAAGATTCTCACCGAAAGTTTTTATCTTAAAGTTGGTAGCTATAACCTCGGTTATGGATGTCAAATTTTTGCCCGGTGAGACGGGGATAATAATCTTCGGTATCTCGACATTCAGGAATGATGTGTATCTTTCGGTTATACCCAGCCTTTCGCATTCGTCGAGCTCGTTCCAGAAAACGAGGTGAATGTTTATTTCCACCCTTTTTTGGAGCCTTATTGCTCTTATCCCAAAGAGTTTCTCAATGTCTATAAGTCCAAGCCCGCGAATCTCAATGTAATGTCCCTGAACATCGGTTGGATAAGCCATAAGCACATTTGTTCCTATTCGCTTTATCACCACAATGTCGTCCGCTATAAGCCTATGTCCTCTTTCGATAAGGTCGAGAGCACATTCACTTTTACCAACGCCACTTTTGCCTGTAAAAAGTATTCCAACACCTAAAACATCAACCATAGTGCCGTGAACTGTTATAGTAGGTGCGAAAAACAGCTCGAGCCATCGGGACAATCTGCTCATGAGTTCAGTAGTCCGCAGACGACTGATAAGTATCGGAACCTTGTATTCATCGGCGAGTTTCGCAAGGACAGCTGGCGGTTCAAGCCCACGGCTTACTATTATACAAGGTATCCTGCGCCCTTTATCGTCCTCGTATGTAAAAAGTTTCTCCAGAGTATCGTAAAGCTTTTCTTTCGGCAGGTCGTTCAGATAAGTTATCTCCGTTTTTCCCAGCACCTGAACGCGCTCGCACGCGAAAACTTTATACCAACCCATAAGCGCCATGCTTGGACGGTTTATGTATTTGCTGGTCAGGGAGCGCATAAGCCCTTCACGGCCAGCATAAACCGTAAGCTCCAGCGTGTCTCGCAGCTCTGTGAAAAGTTTGTGTATCTTTATTGCGGTCATCGAAATTAATATTGAGCATAAAAGTGAGGCAAGCAAGCTAAATCACTAACTTTACTGTTTCACGGCGGCTTTAATGTATTTTCTCTTGCCAAGAAGTACAAATTTTACTAAACCAGCTATCATCCCAATCCCAAATGCGAAGTGGATGGTAGCAAAAGCTATTGGTAATAGCGGGAAAATCCTCGCTTTCCTTCTTTTCACTGCTTCGATAGCTGCTCCCAAAATTATTGTAATAACATACAGCCCGAATATGCACAAAAATACTGAAATCCAGAACTTGCTCACTAATGCAAACAGTGCTGAAAGGACAAGCACCACGACGAAAGCGGGGGGCACCAAATGGCGCAACCTTATTGCCCGCCCAAACTGTCCCACCATGAATGCTCTCCAAAAAGCGCTATTGAAATATTGTCGCCATAATGCGCGCAATGTTGGCCTGTTGTGGTAATAGACCACTAAATCGGGCTGAAACCAGAACCGCGCTCCGCCTTGATAGCACCGCTGGTTAAACTCGTAATCCTGATTTCTGGTTAATCTTTCGTCGAGGTAACCAAACCTTTCGAAAAGCTCTCTACGATACAAAGCGAACATAGGATTATCAACCCAACCAGATTTTTTCCCAACTCGCGCCTTAACATTTCCGAGTCCTACAGGCGATTCCATAGCCGCAGCAATAACATCGTCCCAAACTTTCCCCATGCCCGAACCAATGGATTTCAATCTGCAACTAACACCATCCGCATCCTTTTCGTAAAGGATTTTCACTGCACGCTCGATATGGTTTTCAGGCATGTACGAATGCGCGCTCATAAACATTATTAGCTCACCTGTCGCCGCTTTTATGCCAGTATTAAGCCCTCGAGGAGTGTCGCCGCGTGGGTTAGATAAAATCTTAACATTAATGTCAGTTTTGCTCACAAAATCCTCCATTATGTCCCTCGTCCTGTCCTCAGAGGCGCTGTCTACAAGTAAAAGCTCAATCAGCTCGTGAGGATATGTCTGCGAAGCTATTGACTCAAGGCACTCGCCAAGATAACGCTCCTCATTCCGTGCGATATAACTATTGATACTTTAGGAAACTCTCTCATGCTCATCAAAACTCAAAGATTCAAAGTATTAAAATCGCCAGATTCCTCCTTCGCACACCAACGAGATTATCGCAGATAAATGATTTTTTTCATAAATACATTACCATCCGCCATCACCTCAAGCAGATATACTCCCGCAGGCAATCCAGATGGATTCCAAATAAAGCGACCCGAACTTTCGGTAATCATTTTACGAAAAACCACCCTTCCATCCGGGGAGATAATTTTTGCAAATGCACTTTTTGGCACATGGGAAATATTTATTTCACATGCACTATTAAACGGGTTAGGTGAAACAACTATTTTAAGCTCCGGTCGAAGTATATGCCCCCGTGCCACATTATCGCCAGTCCAGAAACGATTTCTTATCGCATTCCATAGGGAATGACTACCCCGGTCATAGCCGAGAGCCCAGAATCCTACGCCCATAAGACTTTCGTCAATCGCGAATTCAAACCTCATATCAAGTGACATCGAATCAGAAAACCAACACTGATGCCAGGTAGTGGTTCTGTAACGATACCAAGGTGATGAGGCGTTATCATCCCATAATTTCCCTATGGATTCTGCGCGTGCTATCGCTGTCGCATAAACGACTGCAGTACCAGTTCCTATGGTTGATGCACCGCGAATCGAGTCGTTACATGCCCAATCGTAACCATAAAGAGGTAAACCAAGAATTATCTTACCCGACGCGCCACTTTGAGTCTTGTAATGGTAAATCGAGTAGGCAATATCATAAAACTCGGTCGGGTCATCAAGAGGGTCAATAGGACCAGTTGAGGGAGATGTCCGCCAGTGGTAACCGTAACACATCACAAAGAATGCATCGAAAAAATTTCTTAGCGAATCTGTCCAGAATGTTGAACGCCAATCCCCAGCGGGGGGGGCCACCGAAAGCCACGCGTCGGGTGCTCCTGCATCAAGGCTTTCACGGAACTCACGCGCAAAATCGAGAAAGTATCCGCCGTAGCCATAACCAGGAAACTCAAAGTCGATGTTCACGCCATTAGCGCCAAAAGCGAGCATAGTATCGATTATTTCGCTTATACATCTTCTTCTAAAGGCAGGGGTTGACAGCAAAGCATTAATGTCGCTCTCGCTGAAAAGCGTCACACACACATCAATTTTAACGCCAGCTGCTTTTGCGGAGTCTATCGCGGGAGACTCCCTGAAATGTCTGCATCCCGTTATCTGCCCAAGTCTGTTCAATGTGCACGAGAAGTAAGCAACCCTTGAAACCAAGCGCCAATCGGGACAGCGATATTCCCGTTCCCAATACGGAATAAAACCGTAAACAATGTAGCTAAGTCTTCCGCTTGAAATAGGCATTGGCACAGTGGCATCCGACGGAAAAAGCGAATCAGAAAAAATTTTTTCGTGCTCTTTATGAACCGAATGCAACGGTGAATCCGTCATCTCAGCTCTTGAACAGCAAAACAGAAGTAAAATTATTAAGGCAATAGCTCTTTTCATTTTACCACAACAAACCTCTTGGTTGCGACTCCATCTTTTGTTAAAAGCACAGCAAAATATGTCCCATTGGAAAGGTTAGCATCGAATTCAAAGGCTTTGTCACCACACCCCACCTGACCCTGTGCAACAATCCTCCCGCTGATGTCATAAACCCTTACAATTCCTTTCGATGGCGAAACAATTCGCAGTTTGCTATTCGAATAAGTAATGCGCAAATTATCCGATTTACCAGCAATGCTTCTTTCGCTTATTCCTACTAACCTGAAGGCACGAAGTAGAATGTGCTCATTGGGGTCGATGGATACTCTTCTTACTGAATCTGCCGTTATATAATGAAATTCATTGTAAGTTGAATCAATCCACAATGTGTCATAAATGACTTCTGGTCCAGCGTAAAGGGCTACCTCGAGTGGAGTCACAAAAGCATCAGGACCCCACGGATTTCTTTGTTCAATTCCAAGGACGGTAAAAAACGAATCGCCGTAATGCCAGCTTTGATGCCAATAGTAGAAATAGGGATACCCTCTATCGTAAACCCATTGATCGAAAAACCAATCGAGGGGATGACCATAATGGCGTTCCATCACCGCCTTAAGAGTATCAGTGACAACGGTTTTGTATCGAAACCTTGTCGTGTATTCTCGCACAGCCTCAAAAAAACTTGAATCACCAAGCAAAAACCTGAGCATATGAACAACTGAACCACCTTTAAGGTAGCATGTGCTTGAAAGATAAACATCGGGGTCATACATGGGGAAGTTCTCGCCAGAGCTTCTAAAGCGCAGATGAATCCACTTTCGATAATTCCTCGCTGAATCAGCGCCAAAAAATTTTTCCACATAAAGCATCTCGGAAAATACCGCGAATCCCTCATTAAGCCAGAAATCGCGCCAATCAGCAAGACCAACAGAATTCCCGAACCAGCTATGTGAAAGTTCATGAGCATAAACAGCCTCGTAAGCACGAGTGCCAGTTATCAATCTATCACCTATAAATGTCATAGTTTGATGTTCCATACCACCAAATCCAATGGGAACCTGTGCACTGCCATACCTCCCGAAGGGGTAATCACCAAAATAAACCTCGAATGTATCGAGTATTTCAGCAGTTCTTCCCCAATCGCGATACGCTCGCGATGAATCCACGGGATAGGAAAAATACCATATCGGAAATCCAGACGAGGATGTGTCAGACCAGAACGAGTAATTACCAGTTGCAAAGCAAATGTTATATGTGCATATCGGATAGTTCATTTCGAATATGTGTGTTACAAAATCACCTACTGTATCAGCGGAAGTCCTTGCGCCATTAGCAAACACCACAAGGCTTTCGGGCGCAGTAATGTAAAGTGTTGCCAAAGCTTTATCTCTGGGATGGTCAACGCATGGAAACCAGCAACGGGCATTCGAGGGCCACGACAGTGTAAAGATAACGGTGTCGCCATGGATGTTTCTACCGACATAATATCCGCCGTCAGGAGTAACATGGTAGTATATTTTTAGGTCAAGCGTATCACCAGAATGAAAGCTTAGGGGAAGATTAACGAAAAGCGTTCCCGACGAAATTCTATGCGAGCAAAGAGTTTCAACACCTGCGCTACGCAAAATCACGCTGTCGCAGATTATGCCATCAACATCAAAAAGCATTTCAGTTTCGGAAGTATCATACATGATTGCTTTTATTTCCACCATCGCGGAGTCCAACCTCTCGTATGGTCTTTTAATCTGCAAATGTATTCCATACCAGATTATGTCGTATCTGGTGAAATCGGAGACTGTGGGACGAGGATTTGAGTCGTATGTGACATCAATGGGATGAGCAAAAGCTATTTCGGCAAACAAAATAGCGATAACTAAACTTCTCATTTTATCCCCTCACTCAATACTTTACGAATAAATATAATGAAGCTTGCGAGGAATTTAAATTAAATTATTTTTGAATGAATGTCTATGCACTCAGACAATAAAAAATCATCCAACACTATAAAGACCCTTGCTCACCACATAGCGTTCACTCGTCCATTGCTTCTGATACCTATATGGACTGCTGCCATTCTCGGCTTCTGGGCAGGTGGTGGGAACCGCGGTGCAAAAAACCATTGGGAATTAATTCTACTCGCAACTTTCCTCGGTATAGGCATATACGGCATAAATCAGATTTTCGACAAAGTCGCTGACCGAGAGAACGAAAAACACCTTCCACTGGCTATGGGCTTAATCTCGCCTTTCATGGCTTGGTTCATAACCATCTCGGGCTTTGTCGGTGCACTTGTTATCGGCATTTTCGAAAGCCCAGCGATCGCAATACTTACTGTTATTTGCGTCCTCCTTGGAATAGCTTACTCGGCACCGCCATTGAAACTCAAAGATAGATGGCTTCACGCACTAATCGCGAACGGCGTTGGTCATGGTGCGCTGGTGTTCTTGCTGGGATATTTTTATGCGCTTCCTCAATGCGAGGAATGCAAATTCAGCATACTCGCGATTCTTAAATGTATCGCTTTCGCCTCAGCATTCGCGACAGTTTACATTTTCACAACGCTTCTGGACACAGAGGGCGACAGGAAATTCGGCAAAGAGACCATAGCGGTAAAATTTGGATTAAGAAAGTCAGGGGCTTTTGGACTGCTGGGACTTTTGATTTCCTTGATTTTGGCTGTGATAGCAAGAGAGCCGGCATTATTTCTTGCCGCTATTATAGCTACCCCATTTTACGCTGGCGCACTTGCGGACGAGAGCATCAAAAAAGCAAAAATTGAAAGAGCCAATAAAATCGCCGTCTTAGTTCTTGCGATAACGACAATATTTTACGAACCCACAATGCTTATCCCATTGGTATTGGCAATAGGCTTTGCAGCTATATATTATCGAAAAATCTTAGGTGTTAAATACCCTTAAGAATTAGTGTGATTTAAAATAAGAAAAAATTATTTTTTAGTTGCGTAAATTCGCACATATCATAAAATTCTTGTAAGAAAAGGAGGTGAAAATAGGACATTGGCAACCAGTTTAACTAAAATGGGAGGAGTTATGCGTTTAACCATTTTGCTGGTTGCCTTGATTGCCGCAAGCCTTAGTTTCGGGCTCGTTGAATACACTCCGAACTTACCAGAAAAGCAGGTAATATATCCTGAACCCAAGGTTGTCGAGGAACTTCCTGTAGATGTGGATTTCATCAGGGCAAAGGTTGACCCGATAGGTGGGAATATATCTATGCTCATTCCGAAGCCGATACAGACTGGCGTGAGGTCGGTTAATAGCCCGGAGGACGCAAAACGAGCCGCGATAGAATTTGTGAAAGAGTTCAAATCCCTTATAGGCATTTCCGCAAACAATTTGATTCCGGAGAGAGCGGAAAAGTTTAAAGGGACATGGTATGTGACACTTGCGCAGGCTTATGACGGCATAAAGGCAATCGGAAACAATCTTGAACTGAGAATTGACGAGAATGGAAAAGTGTTTCTCGTTCACAGCGATATAAAGCCGATAGAAAAACCCACCGGCGGATTTTCGCTGACATCGCAACAGGCAATAAATAGAGCCATTAATTTCCTTGGAGTAACCCAATACGAAATCAGGGAATGCCGAAAAGCTGTTGGAATATTGTGCGACGGGAAAAAATACAGCGGAAGATACATATGGTGGCTTACAATCAAAATAGAGAACCCTGTCGCGCTTTATTGGGTCTGGGTTGATGCTCAAACGGGCGAAATACTGCGCGCGGAAAACCAATTACCCACTGTAAGCGGAAGGATAACGGGACAATATCTCCCTGAGCATCGCGACGACTCAGTGCATGTGGCCGGTTTTCCATATGAATACATAGTGGTCGATGGCAGAGTAGGCTATTCAGACAGCAGCGGATACTACACCGTAGGTGGTAGCAGCAGTGGTTCACACACTTTTTTCACTGCTTTAAGAGGGAGATACTGCATAGTTTCAGATGATGCACATACAGTGCGAAGCATTGACACAACTATTATCGGCGCTTCATTCGATGTATGCTGGACTGCCCCGCCAATGTACATAGAGCAAGTGAACCTCTACTATCATGTGAATAGAATTCATAATTATTATAAATATTTCCTTGGTTACAATGGCATGGACTATAGAGTATCAGCCGAGGCAAACGATTCAAGGGTTACCGATAACGCCTATTCGGATGGCATGGGGATTCACTTCGGGCGAGAGGGCAGCAGCCTTTATAACCTCGCGTTGTTCGCGGATGTCATTTACCACGAATACACTCATCTGGTTACAGCGCGGGTTTATCCAGCTGGAACTTTGCCTTATTCAGGTCAAGGTGGCGCGATAAATGAGGGGCGTTCCGACTACTTCCCGTGCAGTTTTCTTAACGACTCACGGATGGGTGACAGAGCTTTTAAAGCATCGCCTACAGCAGCGATGAGAAATCTGAACAATTCCAAGAGATACCCGACTGACATGGTAGGCGAGCCACACCGCGACAGTCAGATAATATCGGGCGCTTGGTGGGATATAAGAAGAGTTCTTGGAGCTGGATACACTGATACTCTCGTTCATCTTGCTGCACTTCTGGGACACGCTAACACTTTTGAACGCTATCTTAACGAAATGCTTGTCATAGACGACGATGACCACGACCTGACCAACGGCACTCCTCATGCAGCGCAGATATACACAGGTTACCATAACCACGGTATAGGACCATCAGAAATTCTATCCATAGACCACACACCTCTCGGAGACCGCGAGGATACAGTGGGGACATATGAGGTAAGAGTCAGAATATTCACAGTGGTAGGACTTGACTCCACTGCTATTTGTTACAGAGTTAACTGGTCACCGTGGCATTGCGACACACTGCGCCGTTCAGGCAGCGAATGGGTGGGCGAAATACCAGCTCAAAGGTTTGGTTCAATAGTTCATTACTATCTCTATGCACACGCTCCTTCAGGCTACAATGTTTACTCGCCGGTAGGTGCTCCCGCTAACTTTTATGTGTTCCGGGTTGCGCGAGATACTATTGCACCGCAAATCAACCACACACCAATAACAAGAGCATCAGTGGCAGCCTGGTCACCTCTTGTCGCAGCCCGTGTTACTGACAACGGTTCACTGCGAGAAGTGGTGCTCGAATACAGATACAATGGGGTTCCTCAGCCGCAGGTCACATTCATATACAATGATTCGCTTGACATATGGACGGCAAGATTCGGTAGCATTCCCAGAATTGGTGATACTATCGAGTATAGAATTCGTGCTGTTGATAATTCATCAGCTTCGAATACAGCCTATTCACCATCTGCGACGAGCTGGTATTCTTTCGTTGTTCAGCGTGATTATTTAGAGGACTTCGAAACTGGCGCATTAGACTACAGACATTATAGCATTCGCAGTGGTTATTTAGATGAGTGGCATATTGAAGACTCGAGGGCACATTCTGACAGCCTGAGTTATAAGTGCGGCGGAACTGGAAGAAGGGATTATAGCGATAGAGTTGATGCTGCACTCGAGACGCCTTACATATATGTCTCGGGTGACGATACTCTCTCATTCTACCATTGGATGGATGCGGAGCTCGATAGCAGGCACTCAGGCTATGCATGGGATGGTGGCATAGTCGAGATGAGCACAGATGGTGGCGTAACATGGCGCCAGATAACTCCTATAGGTGGATATCCCTACAGAATTCAAAATAATCCCGTTTCGCCATTTAGATACAATACTCCATGTTTTTCCACAATGACTGGCTGGCAAAGAGCACGATTCGCGCTTTCATTCACAGGATGGGTAAAGTTCAGATTCCATTTCGGGAGCGACGGCTATGTTACAGGTGAGGGCTGGTATATCGACGATGTGAGAACCACAAACTACCACTGGACTGCGGTTTTAGAAAACGGGAAATGGGTTCCTGAAAAACTGGGGCTGAGTATCTCGCCTAATCCGTTCAATTCAGCGCTAAAGCTTATGATTGCTGTCCCCGAGAACGGTAAATTAACAGTTGATGTCGTGGACATAAACGGAAGATTAGTATCCAACATACACAACGCATTCGTCGAGAAAGGCTTCGTAAACCTCGTCTGGCGACCGGAAACATTACCTACAGGCATATACTTCGTCGTAGCAAGGACAAATAGTTCATCTGCTGTGAAAAAGGTGGCATTCATAAAGTAAAGAAATGTTAAGATAGAAAAAATAGGGGGAGCTTTAACTCCCCCTTTTCAATAATAATTAACTCGCATAGCTTACTTCCTCAACAACGCTTCTTTGAAAACCTCCGCGAGTCGCTTTATTCCCTCTTCTATTTCAGCTTCTGTGGGTTTTGAATAATTCAGTCTCATTGTGTTGTGCCCGCTTCCGTCGGGGAAGAAAGGCGAGCCGGGTATGTAGGCAACATTCTTCTCCACCGCTTTTGGCAAAAGCTCCATAGTATCTATGTGTTCAGGCAGCTCCACCCAAAGGAAAAGACCTCCTTCGGGCTTGGTGAATTTAACCTCAGGCGGGAAATAATGCTCCATCGCCTCGACCATGACATTTCTTCGCCTTTTATAAACTTCTTTTATCTTAGCGATATGCTCGTCAAGGCGACCATCTTTTGAAAACTCGTAGATAACATACTGTGAGAATGTGCTGGTGTGTAAGTCAGCACCCTGTTTAAGCATTACGAGCTTCTCATGCATTTCCTTAGGCGCTGCTATCCACGCTATCCTTAGCCCAGGCGCAAGAATCTTCGAGAATGTACCAAGCATCACGACATGGGACGGCGCAAGAGCTTTCATAGCTGGCGGTATATCCGCTTCAAAAGCAAGTTCGCTGTATGGGTCATCCTCTATTACCGGGACATTGTATTTTGCGGCGAGTTCGAGAATTTTCTTTCTCCTTTCAAGTGGTATGGTTCTTCCGTCAGGGTTCTGGAACGTAGGGACGAGATAAATCATGCGCACATTACCCTTATTCTTTTCAAGGACCTCCTCCAATCCGTCAACAGTCATGCCATCATCGTCGGATTCGAAAGTAATGTATTTCGGAAAATAAACATTGAACGCTTGTATTGCACCAAGGTATGTTGGTTTCGCCGTTACTATGATGCTTCCCTCATCTACAAGAGCCCTCGCGCAAAGGTCAAGACCCTGCTGAGAACCACCCGTTATGAGGATATCGTCAGGGGTAACATTTATTCCGCGCCGATTAAGACGATTAGCCAGAAGTTCCCTCAAACGGTAATAGCCCTCGGTAGTTCCATATTGTAGAGCGCTTTCTCCCTTTTCCCTGAGAACTCTTTCCGCAGCCTTGATAAGCCCCTCGGTGGGAAAAAGCTCTGGTGCTGGAAGTCCTCCCCCGAATGATATTATACCGGGTTTCTGCGTTATCTTAAGTGTTTCGCGAATTATGGATGACTTAACGGAGCGCGCCATCCTTGAAAACTGCCACTCAAAACCACCCATTGTTTCCTCCTTTTTATAAAAATATGTCCCACTATTTTAAATCCGCATCAAAGTATAGTCAACTTAATCTTTACTTTATTGCTCGTATATCGTGGGGTCTGGAATGCCAGCCTCACTAAACGCTTTTCTTCTCAATCTGCAAGCCGGGCATTTTCCGCAATGTTTTTCCCTACCGTGATAGCAAGACCATGTAAGCTCGTAAGGAACCCCAAGGGTAACTCCTATCTTCACTATTTGCGCTTTTCTAAGATGTATCAGAGGTGCTACTATCCTCAATTCGCTCTCAGGTTTACGACCTAAATTAACCGCATTCTCCATCGCTTTTATGAAGCTTTCCCGGCAATCGGGGTACCCGGAACTGTCCTCCTCGACGACGCCGACGAAAATTTTCTTTGCCCCTATAACCTCAGCCCACGCTGCAGCCATTGAAATCATTATCCCATTCCTGAAAGGGACATAAGTAAGCGGTATTTCACCAGTTTCTGGTAAATTATCAGGAACTGCTATAGCATCATCGGTAAGGGCGGAACCGCCGATAACGCTTAGGAAATTCATGTCAACCGCAATCTTTCGCTTAACGCCATAGAAATCGCACAAGGCATTGAAAGCATGTAGCTCTTTGTCTTTGCTTCGTTGATTATAATTGAAGTGAATAGCAGCAATGCTATAACCAAGAAAGGCTGCTATACCGAGCACTGTAGCGCTATCCATCCCGCCAGACACCAGAACAACACATAGCTCGCTTTTGGGCAACCGTGCCATAATATATAATTTATTTTGCTAACATCGCGTGTCCACATATATTATCAGATGATGCGATGCTGGACAAAAGTGGTCACATTACTGTTGGTTGCCTTAGTTATCCAAAGCTGCGCCAGAAGAAAACTTCCACCCGGTGGCGAAAAACTTATCGAACTCCTTGAACCATATGATGGTGCGCAAGTAACCACATTTCCCATAAATTTCGATTGGACATCATACAGCGGTGCAAAAATCTATCGGCTACAAATTTTTCGTGCTGATGCGCCGAATAGCCCTTTCCTGACCCTAACCTCTGATATATCAAGCTATGAACTGAACTCACCTCTTGAGGATGGTCGATACCTTTGGTGTGTTTCCATTAGCACCGATAGCTCTAATTTCACAGTACATTCTGATACATTCGAGTTCACGGTTAGGCACAGGGTTGAACTGCTTTTCCCTCATGACGGAATGACTCTTAACCTTTCTCGCGTATATCTAAACTGGCGCACATATCCCGATGCCAATGGATACAGAATCCTCATATTAAAGGACGACTCGATAATCTGGGACCGAATAGAATTCAACTCATCGGTTAAAACATCAGTTCCACTTTTCGATGGTGAATACAGATGGTGTGTTGGTGTGCGTTGCGGTGATGATTCTACATTCGGGCATTACTCTGACACATTAAAGTTTATCATTCGCCAGCGTCCGCTAAGACTTGCATCGGCTGTCCCAACCCCCGGTTCAGCACGCGATGTTATAGCACACGAAAACAAGCTGTTTGTCGCCGATAACCAGGCTGGCGTTACTGTTATCGACATAAGCGATATAAACAATCCGCGAACAATTAGCACATTCAGATGGGAAGGGCACTGGTACACTCGACGGGTGCTCTGGGACAACCTTTTCGGTGTCTTAATAACGGGCGACTACCGCGGCAACCCAGCCCTCTCGCTTTTCGACATCTCAGATATAACATCTCCTGAATGGCTATCCGGAATATGGATAAGAAGGTTCACAGATATCGACAGCCAATATCGAGGGGAAACATTGTTCGTGTTCGTTTCCGATGCCGAGGACGGACTTTATACTATTAGTATTCACTCAAGATACTTCATTCAACAACGAGGAGAGCCACTTCGCGCTCTCGGTTTCGGATTTGGCGTGGAAGTAATCGACTCTATTGTTGCTGTTGGCGCGGGGGATGGCGGCGTGGTGCTCTTAGATGCAAGATTCCCGGATAGTGTCACGGTCCTATCGAGATGCTACACTTTTGGTGATGCGAACAGATTGATTCTCGACAATAACTTGCTCTATGTGGCCAATGGCATTCAGGGACTCGCCGTAGTGGACATAAGCAATCCGTTAGAACCAAGGCTCATTTTCAATTCAGACATTCAATCAGGCGACGCTCAAGGGGTCGCGATAGGAACATTTGATGGCCACAAATACCTCGCACTGGCGGTAGGTTCGGAAGGTGTCCTATTTTATGACCTATCAACTCCATATGCACCGTCACTGGTCGGACAACTCGAAACACCATATGCATACAATGTTCGTTTCTATGATGGATGGTTCCTAATTTGCGATAGAGATTGGGGAATAGTGTTCGCAGCGAAATCAACTCATTGAAGGAGGCAAAATGGGGCTTGAACGCTACATAAGAAACATTCCCGACTTTCCCAAACCGGGTATAATTTTCCGTGACATTACAACACTATTACAGGAACCGGAGGCATTCAAGGCGACAGTTGACGAATTCGTCGAAAGATACAAGAACCAGAATATAGATGTCATAGCTGCCATAGAATCGAGAGGATTCATTTTTGGTGGTGCGATAGCATATCTTCTCGGTGCAAGCTTCGTCCCCATAAGAAAAAAAGGCAAACTACCGTGGAAAACGATATCTGCACAATACGAGCTCGAATATGGTGTGGACGAACTCGAGATTCACACGGATGCTGTAAAATCGGGACAAAGAGTGCTTTTATTCGACGACCTTATCGCAACAGGTGGCACACTAAAAGCCGCATGTGAGCTGATAGAAAAATTGGGAGGAGAAGTCGTCGAAGTAGCCGTTGTGATAGAACTCGTTGACCTTAAGGGAAGAGAAAAAATAGCTCCAAAAAAGCTATTCTCACTCATTAAGTTTGAGGGCGAATAAATGAAGGAGACACAATGAAAATTCAATTTCTTGGTGCCACAAGAGGGGTTACTGGTTCCAAACATCTTATAACCACTGAAAACGGCACAAAAGTTCTTCTTGACTGTGGACTTTTTCAGGGAAGGCGAAAGGAAAGTCGCGAGAAAAACAGAAATCTTCCTTTTGACGCATCCACTCTCGATGCGGTAATTCTTGGTCATGCTCACATTGACCATTCGGGCAATCTTCCCAATCTCGTCAAGTCAGGATATAGAGGGACAATTTACGCAACACCACCCACAGACCAGCTATGCCATTATATGCTTCCAGATTCAGCATACCTTCAAGAGCGCGACGCTGAATTCGTGAATAAAAAGCACAAAAAGCGCGGATTACCGCCCGTTGAACCTATATACACGCTCGCCGACGCAATGGACGCCATAAGACACATAAAACCTTATCCTCTTAACCAATGGATACGGGTTGCTGATGATGTCGAATACATGCACATCGAAGCAGGGCATGTTCTTGGCGCAGCTTTAACGAAGGTGCGCGTGAAGGAAAACGGTAAGGAAATAACACTTGGTTACATAGTCGACCTCGGACGGAAAAAGCTTCCTCTCCTGCGCGACCCTGAGCAAATGAGAGATGTCGATTACGCCATAATAGAAAGCACTTACGGAAACAGAATCCACGAACCTATTGAAGAAGCAAAAAAGCAACTTGAGGAAGTAATTAATCGAACCTACGAGCGCGGCGGAAAAATAATAATTCCATCCTTTGCTCTTGAAAGGTCACAGGAACTACTTTACTTCATAAACGAACTACTCGTAGAGAAGCGAATACCCAGAATGCCCGTTATAATCGATTCTCCACTGGCAGTTAACATAACCATGGTTTTTCGTGAATTTTACGACTGGTTCGACCAAGAGACACAGGAATTACTGAGCAAGGGCAAGGACCCGTTTTCCGAGGCGATGATAGAATATGTACGCTCAGTAGAGCGCTCAAAAGAGCTTAACAGCATCGACCAGCCGATGATAATAATATCAGCATCGGGCATGGCAGAAGCAGGAAGAATTCTGCACCATCTCGCCAACAACATAGAAAATCCCAAAAACACTATTATGATAGTGGGTTTTATGGCTGAGAACACTTTGGGTAGAAAACTTGCCGACGGGTTCAAAGAGGTTCCCATACTCGGTGATAGATATAAAGTTCGAGCTGAGGTATTTGTGTCGCACGCTTTCTCCGCACATGCCGATAAAAAAGAACTTCTCGAATACGCGAAAAACCTCGGTCCCGTGAAGAAAATGTTCGTTGTTCACGGTGAAGAGACGGAAGCGCTTGAACTTGCTCTGGCATTAAAAGGGCTCGATAACATCGGTGATGTCTATGTCCCACACGAAGGCGACGAAGCCGAACTCGATTAGAAACAACAATAAAGTTGAAACAAGACCATCATTTGATATCATTTACCTGATTCGTCATAAATTAAGGAGCAAAAATGAAACGAGCGGTGCTTTTGACAATCCTTTTTGCCGTGACCATAGCCTTCGCAAGGGAATCCGCACAAAGCTGGCAAAAGGGAATAGTCTTTTTCAAACGCGGTGATTACCAAATAAGACGGGAAATAATGAGCTATCCAAGACCATTAAGAAGGAAATTTGCTGAAAAATATCTCAAAGCACTAAACGCAAGTTACTTAAGGCAATTCGTAGCTGAGCTAAAGCAAAACGGACTTGAATCTAAGGTTAAAGTGGTTCGCTCATTATGGCTTGGGAACGGAGCAATAATAATGTGGAGCAATAACACCACAAAAGACAAACTTGAGAAATTCTCAAGCGTGGAAGCTATTTACGAGGATTTCTGGGGCTACGAAGCTCTTGGAACAAACTCTCCAGCCGACGCACTCGACATAGCATGGGGAGTAACAAAAATAGGCGCACCTTCGGCATGGGCGGCTGGACTAAGAGGGCAAAATGTTTTGGTTGCTATCCTCGACTCAGGGGTAAGATATACCCATGATGACCTGAGGAACAACATGTGGTTTAACGACGACGAGATACCCTCAAACGGCGTGGATGACGACGGGAATGGATACATAGACGACTATTATGGTTACGATTTTATAAACGATGATGGCGACCCGATGGATGACATGCCGGTATTCTATCACGGGACTCACTGTGCGGGTATAGTAGCCGGCACCGGTGCAAGCGGCACGCAAACTGGCGTAGCACCCAGAGCCAAAATAATGGCCGTAAAAGTTATAGCTGCATCAGGCACTGGTAATGCAGCAGCATTAGCGCTCGGCCTGCAATACGCCGCGGAAAATTATGCGGATGTCATATCACTTTCCATGGGTTTCAGGAATCCGGATGACTTGGTAAAAAACTTTGCTCGTCCGCTTATGGAAGACCTGCTGCTACTTGGCATACCTGCAGCAGTAGCGGCTGGCAACGAGGGCGGCGTATACCCTGCCCCACACGATATAAGCTCACCTGCTGATTGCCCATCTCCTTGGCAACGCCCCGGCGAGGATTCAGCGAGAACTGCTGCTATAGCTGTAGGAGCAACGGACCAATATGATCGAATAGCAGCATCCTCAAGCTATGGACCAACAGAATGGAACACGGATAGATATAACGATTACCCCTACCCCCCGGGTCTTATGAAACCGGATGTTGCAGCGCCCGGGGTAAGCATTAACTCTACCTGGGGCGGGAGCGACAATGGTTACTGGCGCTCATCTGGAACGAGCATGGCTGCTCCTCATGTGGCTGGTGCATTGGCACTCATGCTTTCAAAAAATCCTTTAGCCACACCCGAGCTTCTCGACTCCTTGCTTCAGACCACTGCACTCGACCGCGGACGCCCGGGCAAAGACTCACTTTATGGCAGTGGCAGGATAAGAGCTAATGTCGCGGTAAGCCGCGTACCTGCTCCGACCGAACCATTAATAACTTACAGGAAATACAGGCTCTTTGAGCGAACCGGCGATGGCAATGGCATTCCAGACCCTGGTGAAACTGCGAATCTGCTCGTTTTTATTAGAAACGACGGAGCCAAGGCATTCGGTGTCGAAGCCACGATTTCAACGCCGTGTACGTTGATTGATATTGTCGACAGCTTTACGATATATGGAAATTTGGATGTTGGCGAGGTAAAAGCAAACGAAGCGGACTCATTCGAGATAGACATATCTTCCACTGCACCTAATGGTCTAACTTTTCCGCTTATAATTCGAGCCGAGGATGATAGCGGCAACTTATGGATTGACACATTTACGGTAATGATCTCTCGGTACGCACGCACGACGCAAGAGATAAGAACATCACTTTTGACGCTAACCATAACTAACTTCGGCGAGCTTGGCTTTTTCGACCCGACGAGAACGGGGTCACCCGGGGTGGGTTTCGTTTACGGTGGATACAATTATCTTTTCGGTGGCACTGCAATACTGGCATTCGGTTACGAGGATGTTGTCACTGGTGAAGACGGCATAAACAGTGAATTCATGCCGGTCTCGTCAATAGAAACAGCCACGCCAGGACCAGGAGATAGGATGCTTAGCACAGCGTTCGTTGATAGCCAATCGAGAGTCCTTGTCAAAATGGACGCCATAACATGGACAACGCCCACCGATGCTAATTTCATTATCCTAAGGTATATAACCGAGAACATAAGCGATGCTACGATAGACAGCTTTTACTTCGGTGTTTACCTCGACTTCGACATTAATTTTGACGCTACCTCTCACGTGTGGCAGGACCTTGCAAGGTGGAACTCAAGCCTCGGTTTTGGCTACATGTGGGATGGTTCTACCTTGCCACCCAATCCTGCGTATGTCGGAATAGCATCAGTTATCGGCGGTATTCGAGGCTCAGTAGTGCACAACCCCACTCATGTTTATCCCGACTCCATGGGTTGGGTCGATTCCGTAAAGTACAACTTCCTTGCAGGCAGATTCAGTCTTTCCACTGGCTCCACTGGCGACGATTGGTCCCTCATAATAGGTGATGGTCCCATATCCCTTGCCCCTGGTGAATCGGACACTTTCGCATACGCTATAATAGCCGCGGACAATGAATCAGAATTCCGCGCAAAAGCTTTGCAAGCGCGCTCCCACGCTGGTGAGCTTGTAAAAATCGAAGAGCAGGTAGCAAAACCTGAAAAACTTCAAATAGACGCGGCACCGAATCCCTTCAACGATGTGGTTACGATAAAGCTTACGAACTCAAAGAAAGCAGAATTGAAAATATACGACATAAAAGGAACGATAGTTTTATCGCGAAAAATCGGTGCAAACAGCATATTTAAATGGGACGCCAAAGGACTTCCTACAGGGTTATACATCATAAAAGCGAGTGATGGGACCCAAAATGTTAGCAAAAAAGTTCTATTTATAAAGTAACACCAGCTGCACGATTAAATTAACTTGCCTGTTCTATTAGTTTATCTATCGCCTGGCTTACCTGTTGTTTAATCTTGGGATACTCCTCAGCAACCTTGTCGTTCGGGATGTATTTCGCCCTTGCTATAAGCTCCCTTTCAGGAAGATATTGGATTTTTTCGAATGGCACACCTGCATCGATTGCTCTCTTCGCCTCGCCTTCAAACGAGAGAACAAGGTCGAGTAATAATTTTTGCTTTTCAATAGGACAGTATGTATCAACTTCGTGGAATGCGTGCTGCTGGAGAAAATCCTCCCTTATAGAACGCGCCACCTCAAGCACTAATCTGTCACTCACTGGCAGAGACTCCGCACCAACAAGACGAACAATCTCCTGAAGTTCAGCTTCCTTCTGCAGCAGCTCAAGAGCGTGATTACGCTGTTTGACGAATTCCTCGCCGAGGTTTTCAATAAACCACGGGTCGAGATTTTCGTGATAAAGTGTATAGCTCGTTAACCAAGATATAGCGGGGAAATGACGCTGGTAGGCGAGCTCATCCACTAATGACCAGAAAACTCTTACCACTCGTAATGTCGCCTGCACCACTGGGTCGGATAGGTCTCCACCGGGAGGTGATACAGCACCTATAACCGACAGCGCGCCCTTACGGTCGTCTTGGCCAAGCGTCTCAACATATCCTGCCCTTTCGTAGAACTCTGCAATTCTTCGTCCGAGATATGCAGGGTAACCTTCCTCTCCGGGCATTTCCTCAAGCCTTCCGGAAATCTCTCTCATAGCCTCAGCCCATCTTGATGTTGAATCTGCCATAAGCGCAACAGAATACCCCATGTCGCGGAAATACTCGGCTATAGTTATTCCGGTATAAACTGACGCTTCGCGCGCAGCAACAGGCATGTTTGATGTATTCGCAACCAAAACCGTTCTCTCCATCAACGGTCTTCCCGATTTAGGGTCAACCAATTCAGGGAACTCAGTCAAAACATCGGTCATCTCGTTTCCGCGCTCACCGCAACCAACATAAACTATTATCTCGGCATCGCACCATTTTGCCAACTGATGCTGTATAACCGTCTTACCAGAACCGAACGGACCGGGAACACACGCTGTGCCGCCCTTAGCCACCGGGAAGAAAGTATCAAGCACACGCTGACCAGTAACAAGAGGCATAAACGGTCTCAGCTTCCTTTTATAGGGTCTTGGCGTGCGAACAGGCCACTTCTGAAGCATCGTTATTTTTACTTCCTCACCATCGTCGCCCTCAAGAACGCAGACGGTATCCTCTACCGTGAAGTCACCCTCCTCAATATGCACCACCGTCCCTGACACGCCCGGCGGAACCATTATTCTATGCTCGATTATGGGAGTTTCCTGCACTGTGCCTATTATATCACCACCAATAACTTTGTCGCCCTTTTTAACTTTGGGAACGAAATGCCATTTTTTGTCTCTTGGCAAAGCCTCAATGTGAATTCCGCGCGTTATGAAATCGCCGACCTGCTCTCTTATAAGAGTTAGTGGTCTCTGTATTCCATCGAAAATAGAGGTTAAAAGCCCCGGTCCAAGCTCCACAGAAAGGGGAGCACCTGTTAGATAAACTGGCTCACCAACGCCAATGCCACTTGTCTCCTCGTAGACCTGTATCGAGGCGAGGTCACCGCGAAGCTCTATTATTTCGCCAACGAGCCTTTGCTCGGAAACATGAACGACATCGTACATTCTTGCACCATACATGTTCTCAGCCACGACCAACGGGCCTGCAACTTTAATTGTTTTTCCTACCTGCTCTTTCATAGCTTTACTCCTCACTTTCGATTCGGAAACATTATTTAGTAGTTTAGCGCTATTTGGTCAAGATTCTTTTTTAGGTTACAAATTGCCTTCGTAAATTTCGTTGTACAACTTTAAATAATTGCGCGCAGAGGACTCCCATGAGAAGTCCATCTTCATACCTCTTTGCATAATCTCAAGCCACCTTTCACGGTCCCTGAACGCCATAAGTGCCCTTTGAACGGCTTTCAGAAGTGCATCCGCATCGTAGCGAGTGAAAAGGAAGCCTGTTCCCAATTCGGGATTCTCATCTGCGTCGACAACGGTGTCCGCTATTCCTCCAACTTTGTGTGCTATAGGTGGTGTGCCGTATCTCATGGAATACATCTGATTAAGTCCGCACGGCTCGAAACGGGATGGCATCAAAAACATATCAGAACCTGCTTCTATATAATGAGCAAGCTCGGCATGAAAACCAGTCTTAACGCCCAATTTCTCAGGGTATGCCTTTGATTTTTCAATGAAAAACTTCTCGTATTTAGGGTCACCAGAACCAAGTATCACAAGCTGCAAATCGAGCTCCATCAATTCATCGATAGCATCAGCCAGAAGGTCGTAGCCCTTCTGCTCAGTCATTCGGCTTATCATACCTATAAGTGGCCTTTCTGCATCGTAGGGCAGGTCGTATTCTTTAAGCAGCAATTTTTTCATCTTCGCCTTTCCCGTTAGGTCGTCGAGCCAGTAGTGATGCGGAATGAATTTATCCACTCTTGGGTCCCACACCGAGTAGTCGACACCATTAAGGATTCCGAAAAGCTTATCGGCATGCTCTCTTAAAACGCCATCGAGCCCCTCCCCGAATTCGGGCGTCTGAATTTCCTCTTTGTAAGTTGGGCTAACGGTGTTCACTGCGTCGGCGAAAATTATGCCTACTTTAAGAAAATTAACTTTCCCGTAAAACTCGAAAGGTCCCGTGGGATAGAACAGTTCCCAGCCAAGGCCTATGATATCAAGCACATCTTTATCAAAAACGCCCTGATACGCGAGATTGTGGATGGTGAGCAGCGATTTGGTTCGCGACCAGTTAGGAGGTAGCCCATTGGCAAGCTTTAGAAAAGCGGGCATCAAAGCAGTGTGGTTGTCGTTTACATGGAGTATCTGTGTGTTAATTCCAAGTGCGACGACAGCCTCGAAAACAGCTTTCTGGAAAAACACCAGCCTTTCAGCTGTGTCTGGAAAAGGCTTCTTCGTTACGGGGTCAAGATAAACTCCCTCTCTGCCGAATAATCTCTCGTTAGCAATGAAATAAATGGGAACATCTGAATCGGGTAATTTAGCTTGAAATAGTTGAAACTCCTCTACTTTATCGTCAAGCTTCACTTTAAGTCCAGCAATGCCCGCATCGGAGATTCCGAAGTCATCAGCTTTTTTCTTTACATCACCATAATATGGCATGAATAGCACGATATCCACACCAAGCTCATAAAGAGCCTTTGGCAAAGCGCCTGCGACATCGGCAAGTCCCCCCACTTTCGCGAACGGAAATACCTCGGCAGCGACGAAAACCACATTTTTAACCATTTTGTCCCCTTTTTAAAAGTGCGGATAGAAAGGTTTTGTTTGAAGCTTATATTTGAAACTTATGAACCTGTTCGGCGATTCGCCGCCAAATCCAGTTATAACCAGTTTAACGAAATTATTACTCGATGTTTTTATCGCGTAAACCCTCATCGTGACATCGGTATGGTCGCTCCAGTCATTATCCGTGGTTTGGGGGTAATCGTCAAGGGTGCCTGTTCCCATAGTTTTGAAATATGTGTGACCTGTCCACGCAGTTCCTGCAAGATGAGGGCTTTTAAGCGCCAGCCCTGAACCACATTCGGGACAATCCTCGAGGTAAAAGTCAGGTTCGGGTGTGGTCTCATCAGCGCGTAGAGCGACACCATTCTGGAAATTAAATGCACAAATGGTGTCCGAGGCTATCTCATATATGGTTCCCATGCCCATTAAAACGGGCGAGGTCTCGGTTATTACCAAACCAGAGGTAGTATCGCGATCGTCAACAGTCCGCACAGCTCTTATCGCGAAGTAATATATGCCATTAAGGTCGAGCGAATCACCGCGATAACTTGTCAAAAGATAGGTAGTATCGAGCGATGGTTCAGCCCAAACTTTGTAGGAATCAAGCTGAGCAGAGGTCATGGTCGCAGGGTCGGTCATGCTTATATAAAGTAAGTATCCCTTAAACCCTTCTGCTCCGTGCTGGGGTGATTTTGCCCAGCAAATTCTTATGGAATCGGTGTAGGCTATAGGCAAAAGCGAGGTTGGTGCATCTATCGGTGTAGGTTCGGGTTTGGTTTCCTCTTTGCCACAACCAACGATAAAAACCGAAAAAGCCGCTACCACAACAATTAAAATTGCCATGAGCACATTTTTCCCCCCTTTTAAAAAAATTT
>JAGGRZ010000119.1 GCA_021159335.1 bacterium | reverse complement strand
TCTCCTACCCCCAAACGCGCTATCTTGCCCTCCGAGTCGCCGATGCCGTCGAAGGCGTTGCGCGTATCGTAAATAAGTTCGGCATTCTTGGCTATCCACTCGTAATCATAGCTCGAGTGGTCGGTGGTGAGCAAAACGAGGTCAACGCTTCTTAATAGTTCTTCGCTAAGTTCGGCTGAGTTCAGTGTTTTGCCTTCTATGCTTATGCTTTCAATGTGGGGGTCATTATAAATGATGTTAGCGCCATAGGTGAGAAGTAGTCTTATTATTTTTAAGGCAGGCGATTCTCGGAGGTCGGAGATGTCTTTTTTGTATGCTACGCCCAGAACGAGAATGTCTGCGCCATTGAGGGCTTTTTTCTTCCTATTGAGGTGTTTTATCACTCCTTCCACCACTCGGGCTGGCATTCCATAGTTTATCTCGCCCGCGAGTTCGATGAAGTGTGCGTAAAAATTCATCGAGCGCATTTTCCAGGAAAGGTAGTGAGGGTCTATGGGTATGCAGTGTCCGCCTACGCCGGGTCCAGGGTAGAAGGGCATAAAGCCGAAAGGTTTGGTTGCAGCTGCGCGAATAATTTCCCAGACATCAAGCCCAAGTTTCTCGCATATCATAGCTATCTCGTTGACAAGCGCAATGTTAACCGACCGAAATGTGTTTTCGAGAAGTTTAACCATCTCCGCACTCTCCGATGATGATACAGGAATAACTTTTGGCAAGAAAGTTAGATACAGTGCTGAGGCTATTTGTGTGCATCTCTGCGTAACACCGCCCACTACCTTTGGTGTGTTTCCGGTATGCCATTTTTTGTTCCCAGGGTCCACTCGTTCGGGCGAGAATGCTACGAAAACATCTTCACCGACGACAAACCCGGCTTTCTCGAATGGTTGAGCTATGAGTTCCCTTGTCGTTCCGGGATATGTGGTGCTCTCAAGAATTACGAGCATACCTTTATGACTGTGTGACATGAGCGTTTCGACCGCCGATTTAATGTAACTCATATCAGGCTCTTTGGTCGCTGAAAGGGGCGTGGGAACGCATATTAACACCACATCGCAGGAATCTATAACGCTTGGGTCGGTAGTAGGGGCAAATCTGCCGATATCAATCTGCTTTTTAACTCTTTCTGACGGTATATCGTCCACATCTGACTCACCTGATGATAAGAGTTTGACTTTCCTATCGTTGACATCGAAGCCGTAAACAAAAAATCCAGCCTCACAAAATTCCATAACGAGTGGAAGTCCTACATAGCCGAGTCCCATTACACATATTTTTGCGCTTTTATCCTCGATTTTGCGCAGAAGTTGACCGAATGTATCCATAGCGTTCTCCTGTGATTTTCTTTTTAGGAAAAATAACCTACCACTATGTAAAGTCAAGAAGTGAAAAGCTCTATATCGTGCCATTATCCCATTCTTGCGCACTTTTTGAAATATTAGGCATACCATAAGTTACGACTTTCCACGAGCAAGTTTTATGTGTAAATTTTCGTGTGAATACCTATAGCCCGACAACGCTTGGTCTGCCTGAGAATAGAAAATGGCTTTTTGCGGCGCCAATGGCTGGATACACCGATACTGTTTATCGCCGCTATGCCAGAAAATTCGGCGCGGACATCGTTTTTACGGAAATGATTTCTGCCGACGGAATAGTATACTCTTACAAGCGTTCCCTTCGTTATCTTGTATTTCACGAATCGGAAAGACCAATAGGTGCTCAGCTTTTTGGCTCAAAACCAGAACTAATAGCAAAAGCATCCATCATGGTTGCTGAGCTTGGATTTGATCTTATTGACATCAACATGGGTTGCCCTGTGCGAAAAGTGATAAGGAAAGGAGCCGGTGCTGCGCTTCTTGAGACTCCACAACTGGCTTCCGAAATCGTCGAGGCAGCTATGGGGGCAAAATTGCCGGTTTCAGTAAAAATGCGCATTGGGTTTGAACATCCTGATATCGATGGCATAATTAGATTGCTCGAATCCTTCAAGCGCCTTGGTGTTGTGTTCGTTACGATTCATCCACGGACTGCATTGCAGGGTTTCAGCGGCTCTGCCGATTGGAATGCGCTGTTAAAAATAGCCAAAAAAGTTGACATACCCATTGTGGGCAATGGCGACATATTTTCCGTTGACGACTTGAGGGCGAGATTAACGGACGAGGTCCGCGGCGTTGCCATAGCACGGGGAGCAATAGCCAATTTTCAGCTTTTCAGCCAGTTGAGGGATTACCTTGAAGGTAGAGAACCTGAAAGTGCATCTCTTGCTGAAAGAATAGAAACATTTATCAACTTCGTCCACGACGAGATAGCATTGCGAGGCGAAAGGCAAGGGCTTGCGTTTCTTAGGAAGTTTTTCGTTCACCTTGTGAGAGGCATTCCGGGCGCAAGAAGGCTGCGCGCAAAACTGGTTACCGAAACGAAATTGGAGGAGGTAATAGAGATACTGAGAAAAATTGCGGAGAATACTAAAATTAATGCGCAATATTTTGTTGACTAATTTAATTGTATATATTTCTTTTATTTCGAGGCGAAAATGGAAATCGTAACCAAAATAATTTCTCAGGTGTGGGTTTTCGCAGCTCAAATGGCGCCACTTTTGCTTTTCGGCTATTTCTTGGCGGGGGCGCTGCATGTGGTGCTTCCGTCGCGGTGGATTTACAAAACCTTGTCCGGAGGAAACATCGGTGCGGTTTTCAAGTCGGCGCTTTTTGGGGTGCCGCTTCCGGTTTGCTCGTGCGGGGTCATCCCTCTTGCGGCTCATCTCAAGAAAAACGGTGCATCAGATGGCGCTACCTTATCATTTCTCGTGTCCACGCCCACCACTGGGGTCGATTCCATTTTTGCTACTTACTCGCTTCTTGGACCAGTCTTCGCGGTAGCAAGACCTTTGATAGCTTTCATAAGCGGCGTTTTAAGCGGAACGCTTGTGAACTTGTTTGTCCCGAAGAGGAGAGTGCGTAATTCGGCTGAGGGAACCCCGAAAGGCGAGAAGTGCAATGTGTGCGACAATCCAATGCCTCATTCGCATACATTTTTCGAAAAGTTTTCGGCGATGATAAAATATGGCTTTTTTGAGCTCGTCGAGGACACCAGCAAGTGGCTCGTTATAGGTTTTTTTGCCGGCGGGATTATAACGCTTCTGCTACCCAAAGGTGCGGTAGCCTCATACTTGGCGAAACCTTTCATAGCGTATCCACTCGTTCTCGCCATAGCTATTCCAATGTATGTTTGCGCGACGGGTTCGATACCTATCGCTGCGGCGCTTATAGCGAAAGGCATGGCGCCCGGTGCCGCACTGGTTTTCCTTATTGCCGGACCTGCAACGAATACCGCGACTATATCGTTTGTCGCTGGAAAGCTTGGCGGGAAAGTTCTCGTTATTTACCTTGCTGTGATACTTATAACCGCTTTTGCCTTCGGGATGCTTCTGGACACGATATTCGCTGACTTTGACTTCACTAAAGCGGTGCTGGCTGGTGGAGAAATGTTCCCATCGTGGGTGAGGAACGGCGCTGCCGCACTGCTTTTTGCGCTTATTTTGAATGTTTTCGTCAGGAAAACTTTGAAAAAGCGGAAACCCGAACTGGAAACAAAAACGGGCGCTGTAGTAATTAAGGTGCCGGATATGAGTTGCAAACACTGTGTTTTAAAAATTGAAAATGCTATAATAAATGCACTCGGCGAGGTAAAAGTCAGCGTTGACCTTAAAAGCAAGATGGTCCGCGTTGAGGGCACGGCCGAAGTAGAGAAAATAAAGGATGCCATAACCAACGCAGGCTACACACCCGAAATTTTAGCATAAAGAGATTTAAATTCTTGCATAAAGCTTTCTTTTATCCGATTATTATGTGTATGGTTAAGCAAGGAGGATTTTTATGCGCAGGGTTTTAACATGTGTAGCAATTTTTCTTGTAGCATTAAGTTTTGCGGGGAAAATAGAGTTCTACGGCGGCGGTGAGGAGAAAGCAAAGAAAATAATCCTTAAGAACGATGAATTCATAATTGACGGCGAGAAAATACCCAAGGCAAAGATTCGCCGTGTGGTTTTTGCTGAGGCTAAAAAGGGCAAGGTTGAGGCAAAAAAAGTTGAGGAAGCTTATCCACCTGAGTTTCTCATGGCAGTTGCTGACAGCCTTGAGAGTAAATATCCCGATGCAGCCGGATTGATTCTTATAGACCACGGCTACTCGCTTTTAAGGTCGGACGGAACGAGGTATTATAAATATCACTTCGCAGGCAAAATTTTAAAGTCATCACGGTTGGAATGGGGGAAAAGAAGACTTTACATAAATGAGGGGCGTTCCGCAAGCAGAGTGCTTTGGGCAAGAGTAATACTTCCGGATAGCACTATAGTTTACGCTGACACCTCAAAGGCGACGATAAGCTCTATAACCCGTGGTGGTCCATTTTTTGGTTACGGAAAAGTCTACAGCCTCGACATTCCCAATGTGCAGATAGGCGCGATAGTTGAATATGTATACGAAACCGAGACTTACAATCCCTACGATACCTTCATATATAGAATTACATGGTATTTTCAGGACGAGGATCCAGTTTACTCAAGCCGGTATGAAGTAAGGATTCCAAAGGATAAAACGCTATACTACTTTTTACAGAATCCCGGGCGCGTTATTGGCTCGGCTCTGTATTATGGAACCGATGCTCACAAGAAATTCTGCCTCTTTCCCACGATGTTCCAGCTGGATGGATTCAAGCCGGGAGAGGTCATACTTGCTGACAGCTCTCTTGGGGAAAAGGTTAAGGAATTCGTCGATTCCATGCGTTCATCGTCGCCAGAGATAACCGTCGATGATACATCAAAACTCTATAAATGGCACTACATGCATGTTCCGCCCTTTGTTTATGAAAGGCGGATGATAGGTTATAGTAATGTTACTCCCAATCTTTACGGTGTAACTATGCCGGACTGGGACTATCTTTTCGATTGGCTCGCGAATTTCCAGAAGAAGCGCATGATAGTTACCGATACTATTCAGAAGCTCGTTGACGAAATAATAAAAGGGGCAAAAACCCCTGAGGAGAAGATAGATAGGATTTATCGCTGGGTTCAGCGCAAGATAAGGTACATATCGATAAAGGGAAGTGTATCGTCAGGTCAGACTGGTCATCCTGCCGAGGAGACACTTGAAAACGGCTATGGGGACTGTTCAGATAAAGGAATACTTTTATGCACCATGCTTAAAGCCGCTGGCTTCGAAGCTCATCCTATAATCCTTAATGCGGGAAATACATTTTTTTACAGGTGTCTCCCATCGACAAGGGCTAATCACCTTATTTCTCGCGTTAAGCTTCCTGACGGACACTGGCAGGTACTTGATGCCACCGGTCTTACTTTCAAATATCCTTACTTTAGCTGCAGTGACCACGGTGCATCATTTGTCGATGCCATATCTAAGGAGGTGGGGATAATACCTCTCAATGCACCGGAGGAAAATCTCGAAAGACTTGAGGTCAAACTCAAACTTTCCGCTGACGGCAGCGCAAAAGCAGATTTTAAATCAATACCTATCGGAATGCTTGAAGCTGGGTATAGGGCTTTTTGGGAATATCAGCAGAAAGAAAGATACAGAGTTATAGTGACGAATTGGATGAATTCAGTATTCCCGCGCGCGAAGATAGACACCTTCGGGATTGAGGGTTTAGGCAGCATGGACAGCCAGCTTTGCGAATGGGCAAAAGTATCGGTCGATTCGTTCCCATCGGTGGAGGGCGACATATGGATTATAGACATTCCCGGCGTTAAATATTCGATGTCGGGGTTTGAGGAGGTTAATCTTGCGGAAAGAAAGTACGCGATAAAATACAGTTGCCCCAGAGCTAAGGAATATAATGTTACCATCGAACTTCCGAAAGGCGCGAGGGTGGTAGGTTTGCCTGAAGGTGTGAAACTTTCGTGCGAGCCATACGCCGATTTCTCTATAACATACTCTAAAAAGGGCAACAAAATAACGGTTCACGAAAAGTTCAGATTGAAGAAGATAAAAATACCGACGAGGGATTATCAGCGCTATAAAGACTTTATAATAGCTGCAAAGCAGGCTGCTGAACAACGAATTTTCATCAAAAAGCCAATGTAAAAAAATGTGCCTTGCGGTGCCCGGTAAAATAGTAAGAATTGAGGGTGAGTACGCGATAATTGATTACGGCGGGCTCAGGAAGCGTGCATCGTTAATGGTGCTGCCTGATGCTAAAGTAGGCGACATCGTTATGGTTCACGCAGGATTCGCTATTGCGAAGGTTGACGAGAAGGAAGCTGAGCGAACCAGCGAGGCACTATCCATGCTTAAAAAAGCTTTGGGCAACGAACAGGAAGTATAAGCATTACAAGCCAATTAATTTTTTCGCTCTTTCAACGAGGCAGATACTCTGCTTTTTATTATGGCATTGGCTAATATGCCGACTACAGCGCCGGCAAAAATTGTCCACAGTGTTGAGGGGGGAAGAAGCATTAGCATAGCTTTCATGTCGTAGAAAAGTTTCCCCGCTATTATAAGCTGTGCCAGTATGTTCGTGAATGCTCCAGCAACACTTATTCCTATATATGTCAGAACCTTTCCGCGCAACGGAAACAATAAGCTCATAATTATTACTGCTGCTGAAGCACCACTTATGGAGAGGATAAAAGACGCTGAGAAGAGTCGCCCAAAAATCAATGCACCTAAAAACGAACGCAACAAGGCTATGCTCCCGCCAAGCACCGTTCCCATGAGTTCCATGCCTATTATGACGGGAATGTAGGAGAACCCCGGCTTTAGCCATGGCGCCGGGCGGGGAATAAACTCCTCGAATACCCAGATGGAAAGTGACAGTGAGACAAGTATGGAATACAAAGCCAATTTCCTGGTTCTATCACTTAAGTATAGCATCTATTTCGCGCCTTTTCTGAGGCCCTAAAGCTTTGATGAGGACCTTGTTGGGTACGCATGCTATAACCTGACCGGGTTGGTTTATTTTGCCTGTCTTAATGCATATTTTCCGCGGGCATGAGGACTCAGATACCCATGCCACACCGTCCTTTATAACCAGAACCATCTTGCCCATCTCCCCCGGAATGATAATTGTGGTGTCGATGCTTGCCGATACTGTTCTGTAAACGCGCCCGTTAATAGTTATCTCAAAAGATGTTGCTCTATCATTTCCTCGTATGCTAACTATTGGGGAGAGGCCTACTATGAGCACGACGATTATTATCACCCCATCGCCTATGTAAGCCGTTTTTTTCAAAGCCAGCCTACTTTTTTATACCAGTCCACCGTCAACTTAAACCCTTCCTCAAGACTATACATTGGCTTGAAATCTATTGTTTTCCTTATTTTGGAATCGTCTACATTCCATGACAGCAGAAGTTCAGGCGTTTTGTCGAGAGTAAATATCGTTGCTTTGCCGACTACCTTCGCGTATGTCCCGGACAAAAAGGCAGCGAGGTAAACTATGGGCTCGGGAATTCGAATGAATAAGGGTTTTTTGTTCATGGCATCTGCTATAGCTTTTATGAATTCGAGTCTCGTCGGCGTCTTGTCGCTTTTTACGAAAAAAGTCTCACCGGCAGCCTCTTGACACTCCATAAGTTCTATTATAGCCCTCGCAAGGTCTGAAACAAATATTAAAGAAGCCTTTACTGTTGGCTTTCCAACTATAGGAGCTATGCCTAATTTGATAAATTTTATATATCGTAGTATCTCCGTATCCCTTGGTCCGTAGACGGCAGGGGGTCTTACTATGGTTATAGGTATCTTTTCCATAAATTTCTCGGCGTAAATTTCCCCGAGACGCTTGCTTTTGCCGTAGTGTGTTACCGGTTCTGATGGCACTGTTTCATCTATAGGAACCTCCGAGGGACGAGCAGCTGCAAGTGAGCTTACGAGAACGAACCGCTTTAGTTTCGTGCAATATTTTTCGCATGCTTCAAGCCATATTTTAACCATCTCAGCATTAACGCGATAAAAATCCCTTATCCTTAAGGCTTTGACAAGTCCAGCAACATGAACGAAGTAATCCGCTTTTGCAAATCTGTCGGCTATCTGCTCAGGTTTGAATGTGTTTATGCGGACTATCTCGGCTTTCGGATTTACCCACCTCGCGTTGCTTGTGTGCCTTAGGATGGCTGTTACCTCGTAATCTCGCTCTATGAGGTTGTCAACTATGTGGCTTCCTATGAATCCCGATGCTCCAATAACAAGTGCGTGCATTTTAGCTGACTCCTGCGCTTGAAAGGCTAAATCCACCACTTAAAGTAATAAACGATAAGGACAATGATAAGAAAGCCTATAATACTCATGGAAAACATTAATCCGAATGTTATCTTTATGGCGGCGAGGTCCAAAGTTATAGGATTGAAACCGAACGACACGGAGAAAGTCAAGAAGTCGCGCACCACGCCAGTAGGGAGAGCTAATCTTACGAGCTCCGTCGCAAGCTGACCAGCTACTATTCCTATGATAAGTGCGATAACGAATGTCCAGAATTTTTTCATCCGCGTTTTTGTTTTATATATTTTGCTATTGACTCAAAGATTACTTTACCGTCCTCTGAGCCAAGAATAGCCTCGCTCGCGCGCTCGGGATGAGGCATCATTCCGAGAATGTTCCCCTGCTCGTTTATTATGCCAGCAATGTTATTTAAACTTCCATTAGGGTTGGCGTCTTCGGTTATTTCCCCATTCTCCGTGCAGTATCGAAAAACGACCTGACGGTTTTTTTCAACCTTGCTAAGAATTTCCTTTGGCGCAAAATAATTTCCCTCAAAGTGAGCGATCGGGATTTTGAGCACATCGCCTATTTTAGCGTTAGCAGTGAACGGAGTATCGTCTCGTTCCACTCGGATTCTAACCCAATCGCAAATGAATCTTAGGGATTTGTTTGGTATCATGGCTCCCTCAAGCAACCCTGCTTCGAGCAGTATCTGGAAGCCATTGCATATGCCCAGCACTATCCCACCATTCTTTGCGAAGTCAGCCACTGCTTTCATTATCGGCGAAAATCGTGCAAACGCGCCTGTCCTAAGGTAATCACCATATGAAAAACCTCCGGGAAGCACCACGAGGTCGAGGTCGTCTATCTGGGTGTCGTCGTGCCAGAGGTATCTCGTCTCAGCGCCCAAAACCTTTGAGAGCACCCAATAGGTGTCTCTATCGCAATTTGAGCCCGGGAAAATTATAACCCCAGCCTTCATTCGTTGCCTCCATCGCCTGTCTCCGATATCGATAAAATTGTGAATGTTTCAATAACGGGGTTTGAAAGCACTCTTTCCGAGATTTCTTCCGCCATTGATTTAGCCTCATTTTGGTCTTGGGCGTTTATTACGACATCGAAAAGTTTTGCTACTCTTACCGATTCGACCTTTTCGTATCCAAGGCGACCGAGTGCCTCGAAAATCGTTTTCCCTTCAGGGTCTGCGACGCCTTTTTTCCGCTCCACTGCGATCCTTATATTATATCTCATGACCTCTCCTTTGAAAACGGCTTATGAACCAGTATATCTCCTTTATGAAAGAGTAAAGTATATAAACTGCTACCACGGGGAAAATGAAAAGTTTTGGTTTGCAAAGTATCGCAAGAATGATTAGTATCGTTGCACCGAGTTTTAATTTGAAAAGCTTTCCGGGTTTTATCGTTATAGTCGCGGGATATCTTACATTGGAGATTAGAAGCCAAGATAGAAGAACCAGTGCTGGGGTAAGGTTTTGTTTGTATCTAAGCTCGCCCCAGAGCTCGTATGAGAATAGCACATAGCTTGCAATAAATATTCCACCCAAAGGTAGTGGCATGCCCCGAAAATCTGTTTTAACATTGTGCTCAGCTGTTAGGTTGTATCGAGCAAGTCTAAAAGCGCCAGCAATAATGTAAAGTATCGGCACAAGGAATCCCCAGTGATGGAAGTCGTAAACCCCCATGGCAAATAGCATGAAAGATGGTGCTATTCCGAATGTCAGGAAGTCAGCAAGGCTGTCGAATTCGACACCGAAGCGAGATGTGGCATGGGTCATGCGGGCTATTTTACCATCGAGAAGGTCAAATATGACACCAAGGATAATTAGGAATGAAGCGCTGACGAAGTTGCCCGAAAGAGAGAGCACGAGCGATATGAATCCGCTTATCACATTTCCGACCGTGAAGATACCCGGGACAATGGGCATGAACTGACTTTTCCGTCTAATGCGTCTTAAAGTTAGCTTTTTTTCCTGAATTTTGGTGTTCATAAACTTAGAATTTGGCTATTATCGTGCGTCCACCAACAACCCTGTCTCCCTTATCGACCATAAGATGCGCTGTCTCCGGCAAAACCACCTCAACTCTTGAGCCAAACTTTATTATGCCTAACCGTTCGCCTATGCTAAGCCTATCGCCAGCTTTTACCCTGCATACTATTCGCCTTGCTAAAAATCCTGCTATCTGACGAACAATTATGTCGCCGTGTTCGGTTTTTATAGTAATCTCGTTGCGCTCGTTTTGTTCGCTTGCTTCGTCTTTTGATGCAACGAAAAACTTCCCTCTCTCATACTTTACAGATGTGACCTCACCCGATACGGGGCTCCGGTTGACATGGACATTAAAAAGGGACATAAATATGGCAATCTCTTTTTTCCCATCCGAGCGTTTGTCGCACGCCACCACCCTGCCATCTGCCGGGGAGAGCACAACACCTTTGCCTGCGGTTATCTTGCGCTCTGGGTCGCGGAAGAAAAAGGAGATGAACAACGCGGATGCAATCCCGAGCCACAACACAACATTCCCGATAATTCCACCAGCGATGTAGCCAAGAAGTGCCAAAAGAATTGCTGAAATCACATATTTGTAGCCCTCAATGTCCATAAGTGTAAGTTAGTTCATGAAGTCGATGACGCAAGCAAGTTTGAGCGGCACAAATAAAAACCGTACCGTTAATTTTCTATTCGGAGCTTGAACTTTCGCCCAGAATCTTTTTTATTCTTTCGAGAAGTTCCGGGGACATTATCGAGCGAATTTTCGAAAGGTCGGACACCGCTACCGAGTCTAAAAGAGACTTTAACGGGTCCTTTTCCGATTCGAGTATTACCTTGGAGAGGTTATACGATAGCGCTCTCATGCATCGAAGAAAGACTGTTTCCCATTTTCTGTAGATATCGTCGAATACTGTGATTATACCTGCATCAGTGAATGTTCGGTGGCACTCGGGGCAAACAAATTCTTGCTCTATGTCCTCAGCCTTAGGAATGTATTTGCATGGTTCCCATCCGGGCAAAAGAAGCTCGAACTCTTCCCTGTCCTTTGTCTCACAATAGTTTTTCAGAAGCTCTATCTCTGCGAGTGCACAGATTATCTCGAGTCTGCTTTTTAGTTCATCGATTTTGTCTGATAACTTCTCTAGATTTCTATTGTGTTCCACATGAAATTTCAGGTATTCAGCGGTATATTCGCATAGCAATGCCTCGAATCTTTCTATGAATTCGTCCACCAGAGGTGAGGTAAAAATCGATTCCGCCATAGCCGACAGGGTTTTAGCCATAAACGAGAGTCTAAGGTTTCCGGGAGGCAGAACTGCTTCGGTAAGGAATTTGGCAGCATGCGCGAGTTCGTCTCGCTTTGATATGAGCTTGTTCCAGTAATCTACAAAGTCCGATAGCTCAAGTATAAGTTGAGGTTTGCAAAGTTCCTCAGGAGCGTTTTTGTAAAAGTTATCAATATTTTTGTAAGATTGAATCTCTTTTATCTTAGAGATAAGTTTATGAACTTTTTCTGGCAATTGTATCTCAAATACGCTGGCTATGTTCGCAAGCTCCAGCTCCAAGCTTTCGGGGGAGGAGTTCATGAGCTTGATAAGGTCGTCTTTCATATTTTTGCCTTCTCTTTCTTTCTGGAAGCGCGTTCCAGAACACCAAATTTTATCCCCAAAGTATACCAGAGGACTTCTTCGATGGTTTCAACGGGGATAAATTCTATTTGGTTGAGGATTTCCTCGGGTAGTTCTTCGAGGTCTTTCATGTTAAATTCGGGGATTAGAATTTTCTTTATTTTAACGCGGTGGGCAGCCAATGATTTCTCCTTAAGACCGCCTATAGGCAGTATATCACCGCGCAAAGTTATTTCACCGGTCATCGCTATGCCCTCTTTGGGCGGACGACCGACGAGCCGCGAAACCAACGCTGTGATCATCGTTACGCCTGCCGATGGTCCATCTTTTGGAATCGCGCCTGCTGGGACATGAATGTGCACATCGCTTTTGTCGAATATTTCCTCGTCTATCTCGAGTTCAGAGGCATGTGAGCGAACATATGATAGCGCTATTTGTGCTGATTCTTTCATCACCTCGCCAAGGCTTCCGGTCAGTATAAGCCTCCCCTTTCCGGGCATTACAGTCGCCTCGACAAGAAGCACCTCTCCGCCATACGGCGTCCATGCGAGTCCAGTGGCAACCCCAACTTTGGGCTTTATTAGAATTTTTTCCTGGATGTACTTTTCCGGCCCAAGATACTTGCGAACAACATCCATTGTCACACTTACCTTCTCGGTCTTGCCTTCTGCTATTTCCTTGGCGACCTTGCGGCATATGGATTCTATAGCTCTGTCGAGGTTTCTAAGCCCTGCCTCGCGAGTGTAAGAGTTTATAATAAACTTTATCGCTTTATCCGTGAATCTTATTTGCTTTCTCGTCAGCCCGTGATTTTTGATCTCTTTTGGTATGAGGTATTTCTTTGCTATCTGAAGTTTTTCAAGGTCGGTGTAGCCGGGCAGTCTTAGCACTTCCATTCTGTCGAGAAGGACGCGCGGAATGGGGTCGATGTAGTTCGCAGTGGCTATGAATATCACTTTTGATAGATCAAATGGCACATCGAGATAATGGTCGATGAAGGCATGGTTTTGTTCTGGGTCGAGCACCTCAAGCAAAGCTGACGCAGGGTCGCCACGAAAGTCCTGACCGATTTTGTCCACCTCATCCAGCATGAATACCGGGTTATTTGTTCCTGCTCGCTTTATGCCCTGAATAATCCTTCCCGGAAGTGCACCAACATATGTTCTTCTGTGTCCTCTTATTTCCGCCTCGTCGCGCATACCACCAAGCGATATCCTCACGAACTTTCGACCTAATGCTTTCGCTATGGATTGTCCGAGCGATGTTTTACCCACGCCGGGTGGTCCGACGAAAAGGAGTATGGGCGATTTTACATCTGGGTTTAGCTTCCTTACGGCGAGGAATTCTAGGATTCGCTCTTTTATCTTGTCGAGGTCGTAGTGGTCCTCATCAAGTATTTTTCTCGCTTCGGCTATGTCTATGCGGTCCTGGGTTGAGATGTTCCATGGCATGTTTATTAGCCAGTCGAGATAGGTTCTCGCTACGGTATATTCCGGAGATGCGGGATTCATCCGCGCGAGACGGTTGAGCTCCCTTAAAGCGACCTCTTTGGCTTCTTCGTGCATGCCAGATTCTTCGATTTTCTTGCGCAGTTCCTCGATCTCTTTCTGGGTGGTCTCCTCACCAAGCTCTTTTTGAATTTGTTTTAGCTGTTCGCGAAGGAAGTATTCTCTTTGCGCTTTCTCGAGTTCTGCCGCAGTCTTGCTTTGTATGTCCCGCGTAAGTTTAAGAACGGTTAGCTCTTTTCGTAACAGCGATATGACATGCTCAAGGCGCTTCTTTGTGGACAATTCTTCGAGTGCTTTTTGTTTTTCTTCGGGGGGGATGTTAAGGTTTGCTGTTATAAGATCCGCCAGTCTGCCGGGTTCGGTCATGGCTCGTGCCGCAAGTTTTATCTCATCAGGAAGATATGGCGCTATCGATACTACTTCCTCGAAAATTTCGAGGGCGGTTCTCATTAATGCTGCTTCTTCTGCGTCGTTTGCTACTTCCTCGATAAGTTCCTGAACCCGCGCCTTGGGGTATGGTTCCTTTTGGGTTATTTCAAGTATTTTCACGCGAGTAAGTGCATTCGTGAGGAACTTTATCGTCCCATCGGGGAGACGGACCATTTTCAGTATCACAGCGCGGCAACCTACCGGATAGACTATGTTTTCTATAGATTCTTTCTCGACGAGCTCGGGTGGCTTAACGGCAAAAAGCGCCAAAGTCTTGTCCTTGGAAAGGACATCGTTTATGAGCTTTACATCGCTTTCCTCTACCGCAGCGAGCGGTTGAAGTTGCCCCGGGAAAACCACCAATCCCCTCGGAAGAGGCAACAGCGGAAGCTCGAATATTTTACCTTCATTAGCCATGAGTTTACTCCACTTCTATTCTTCTCTCGTAATGTTCGGGAAGCTTTATCTCTATTTTCATAAATCCATCCTTGTAGGAAGCTTTTATTTCACCATTCTGGAATTTTCTTGGGATTCTTATTCCGCGCTCGAACTCGCCGTAGTCTATTTCCATATGATGATAAACCGGGTTTTTTAATGGGAGAAGCTGCCTTCTTATGCCCTGTATTATTATAGTGTTTCCCTCTTTTTTTACCCTCACATCCTCGACAAGTATTCCGGCGAGGTCAACCAGTATTATAAGTCTATCCTCGTCTTCGACGACATCCACCGGTGGATGCCACTTTCTCGTGTGCTCGATGAATGTTGGGAACCTCAGTTCCGAAAAATCAGATATAATTCTTAGTATGTCATCGTCTATTGGCATTAACTCGTCCTCGGCGAAAGTTACCTTTCTCTTTATCATTGTGCCCATAGCTCACCTTCTTTGATGGTTTTTACTCAGTAACAAATTACTATGATATTAATTCAATAATAATTCAGTTCAAGGTTAAATTTAATTGTTATCATTTGAAACTGGATCCAAAATTCTTTAACCAAGCATATTTTTTTCTGTCACGCTTTAATCGCTGGATAGTTTGAACGATGCTCAATTGACTTTTTTGCGGTTGAAAACGGAAAATTTTCCTACCTCACCACCACATCGCTCCCCTTCTGGGGCACTACCTCAAGACGCCCTCGGTATTCCTTGACGATACCAGTAAGTCTTATTTTTGCGCCTTTTTTCAAACGGTCAGCATCTTTTGAGGTTTCAAGAACTCTGTCCCAAAGTGGTGTGGTCATGTATTCGTCGCCCTGGCGAATTGTTATAAGTATCCCGCCCCTTATAGGCTTTATCCTCGTTATTTCTCCCTCAACCGTTACTTTTTGCCCGAGAAGCGACCTATCGAGCTCAAGAAGGTTGATAAGAAGCGGTTCCTCGTCTGTTTCTTGCTCGACCTTTTCGGCAATGTTTTCAGTTAATTCGCCTTCGCCCTTCTTTATCTTTACGCTTTGCCCCCATGTAGGCACTACTTCAAGCCTTCCGCGGTATTCCTTTACTTTGCCCGCAAATTCTATCGTTGCGCCTTTTGCAAGAAGCTCTTTGTCGGGTATGTGGTCGAGGACACTTTGCCATATCGGGAATGTCATTCGCCCTGTGCCGTCATCGATGGTTACGAGCACTCCGCCCTTTATGTCACGGATTCGCGTTATAACACCATCAACTTTCACGAACTCACCCAGCATTGACCTCGATAGTTCTGAGATTTTGACTTTCGGTGCGTTCTCCGGTGGTTTTGCTGACTTCCTTGGCTTTCTCGTGCCGGGTATTACTTTCGTTTCCTCGACCGAGCGCGGAGTTAGCACGAGTCGGTCACGATACATGCTTAGCATAGCGGTAAGCTTTACCGTGTCACCGTAGTAGAAAATGAGTGAATCCCTGTATTGTGGGAATGAACTGTAGAAGAATGTTACATCTATGCATTGTTTCCGCTTTTCGGGTTGACACAGTTTTATCTTCGTCAGATTGTCGTAGCTTTTGATATAACTTACCACTCCGCTCGTTTTGACCACTGCGCCCAAGAGTGAATCGGAGAGCTCAGAAATGTTCAGTTCGATAGGCTCGGGAACTTTTATGGAAAGTTTTTCAGGAAGATTTATTATCATGTATTTGAAGTCACCTTTTATTCGTATCGTTCCTTCTATTGAGACGGTGTCGCCGGGCTTGGGCAGTTTGTTAGTTGACACTATTTCTTCTGCCTGCTTGCCGTAGGCTTTTATCCAGATTCTGCCTGTGCCGTCGTCTATGGGGAAAGAGAGCGTTTGGGAAAGGGAATCATATGCTGGTGCTTTTGTTACCACCCCCTTCATCTGAACATACGAAAAGTTTGATGTTGGCTGGATTTCGCTTGCCACAAGAGTTGGCACAGATTTCTGGCTCGTAACCCACCATAGCAAAAATAGACCGATAATAGATATTGTTATAGCAGTTATTTTGAGCACTTTGAGCGAAACCCGCGTTCTAACATGGGCGCCGCAATACGGACAAACATCGTAATTCCCCACATAGCGCCCGCATGAAGGACAATATGCCCCTTCTTCCGAATAATTCTCGCTTATTTTTTCCTTTTCCATCTTAACCCTTTATTAAAATACGATACTTTTCCCACATGTCAAATCATATGGTTTTGGCGTTGGTGTTCAGACATTGAAGCGGAAAAATATTACATCGCCGTCCTGAACTGTGTAATTTTTGTCAGCTCTTTTTACCATATTTTTCGTTTTTGCTTTTGCGAATCCGCCCGCTTGAATCACATCATCAATTTTTGCCACCTCAGCGCATATGAACCCTTTGGCTATGTCTGTGTGAACTTTCGCCGCAGCCTCAATAGCCGTTGCACCATGAGGAACTGCGTGTGCCCGAGCTTCGTTCTGGTTGGCAGTGTAAAATGTGGTTAGCCGAAGCGATTCAAAGATTTTAGCTACCACGCTTTCCCTTAAACTCTCCTCGCTTAGTCCCAGTTCTTTTCTGAAAGCCTGTGCCTCGTCATCGGCGAGTTCGCATAGTTCGAGCTCAAGTTTGGCTGCCGTCGCTATCACCTCGCTTCCAAAGACATCGTAAACACTCATTTTTAGTTCCTCGTCGCATGTATCCTCGCAGCAAAGCACGGGAATCCACCTCTTAGCTGTCAAAAGCCCTTGGTTGGCTGCTACTTTTCTCTGGATAGGAGTAAGCTCTTCGTTCCCTATCAATCTGCCCTCGTAAAGTGTGTTCGCGAAAGATTTCAGCGCTGACATTTCCTCCTCGAGTGCTTCTCGCTCGTCCCTGCTGTGCCCTTTTCCGAGTTCACGCTCAATAGATTGCAGCCTCTTTTGTATCGAGTCGAGGTCGTGTTCTATTATTATCTCTTTAATTTTTCTAGCGTCGTCTACCGGGTTTGGGGTGCCGAATCCAGCGTCGAAGTTCCGTATTGTTATTACTAATCCGCTGGCTGCCTGCACATCTGAGAATATGTGTCCGCTTCTTTCTATGTCGCCCACCGTATCCTGAATCGTAAGTTCAAGATAGCTTACCTTCTTTGACCCCTCGACTCTGGCGAGTTGCGTTAGTTTTTCGTCAAAGATTGGAATCGTGGCTATACTCTCTTTCCCGCCGTGTTCACCAGCGAGAAACTGCCAAAGTGTGGTTCTTCCGCTTTGATTTAAGCCGATTATGGCGACATGCATCTTGGTTACCTTTTAATTTGCTACTTTGCCGGTTTGTCTTCAGAGCCATCCTCAGATTGCGGCGATTCCTCAAATTGTTGCTTCGCTGGCTGTTTCTCAAATAATCTACTGTAGATTCTCGTCGTTGGATAGGCGAGTTCTATGTCGTCGTGCTCGGCGAATCGGCTCAATATTTCGCGCCATATCGCATCCTCACTACCTCTGCGTTCCCTCGGTGGACATAGATAGCGCAAAGTAAGTAAAATGCCGCTTGCCTGAGTGGTAGTGTAAATTATCGGCGAAAGCTTTTTGTAGTAGATAAGGAATTTCTCGCTCGCTTCTCGAATTTTTTGCTCGGCTTTTTGAGATAGCTTCATGGTATGTTGCTCTATGATTTCGTAAAGAATTTCTTTTGCTTTTCGCCAGTTGCTCTCATACGAAAGGAGAACGGGTATCTCGTTCCATATAAATGGAAATCCCTGCGAGTAGTTTGCCACAGGTTCCACAAAGACTTTGCCGTTCGGAATATGTAGCATACGTCCCGTGCTCTGGTCCGCCTTGACCCAGTTGCCTATTTCGAGTAATGTGAAGTCGAACATGTTTATATCGATAACATCACCGGCGAAATCGCCTATCTGTATTCTGTCTCCTACTATGAACGGTCGCCGCCAGCTTATGTAAATCCAGCCGGCAAAGTTGCTTATTGCATCCTTAAGCGCTATAGCGAGTCCAGCGGAAAATATGCCGATAAATGTTGTCAGCGTCTGGAATCCTATGAACCATATTCTGCCTATTATGAGAATCCCAACCACCGCTACGACATATGTTGTGGTCTTTCGCCATATATAGCGAGTTCTAACATCTTCAGTGCGTTTATTGACGATTTTTATAATGGTGAGGCGGATTAACCATAAAAGAAGGACAACGAGAATGGTGGCAAATAGATTTACCTGAATATGTGCTGGAATTCCAAGGCTACTTTCTATTATTTTCGTCAATGTGCCCACTTAAAATTAAACATAAAAAGGAAATTTATTGGGGACAAGGGAAATAATTGAAACAATATTTTTGTGTTGTTAATTAATTTAAAAGCGAAATTAGATTGACTAATGCGGATTTTTTTATGAAATTAAACTCTAAGAAATCAAAATGGGAACAAGGATAAGAATAGGTATAATAGGCGGTGGTCCCGCCGGATATGTAGCCGCCATCAGGGGAGCACAGCTTGGCGCTGAGGTTACCGTTTTCGAGAGGGAAAGGTTGGGTGGTGTTTGCACCAACCACGGCTGCATACCAACCAAAACCCTTTATGCTTTGGCGGCAATAAAAAACGAGGCGAAAAACTTAGAAAATCGAGGTCTATGGGAATGCACTATATCCCACGATTGGCGAAGGATAATTGGTTACAAAGATGGCGTGGTTAGCCGTCTCGTTAAGGGGATAGAATTCCTTCTGCGGAAACGAGCTGTCAAAATAGTTAATTCGGAGGCTTACCTTGAATCACCAGAGGTTGTCAAAACGGTTGATGGGCACAGTTTTCAATTCGACCGAATACTGATAGCAACCGGCTCGGAGGCTGCTTTGCCACCCATAGATGGACTCTCAGGAATAGCACCGTGGGACAACAGGAAAGCGCTGGCAACGGAACGCCTTCCGGAATCGCTCGTTATCATTGGTGGAGGAGTTATAGGGGTCGAGTTTGCACACATATTCGCATCGTTCGGCGTGAAAGTTAAAATCGTTGAGATAATGCCCAGAATCCTTCCAACAATAGATGATGAGATAAGCTCATTGGTTCACAGGGCGCTTGTAGGCGAGGGCGTCGAAATAATGACATCCGCTAAAGCTGTATCCGCCGAGCGAGCTGCCGATAGAGTAAGGCTAAAACTTGAAAGTGGTGAGGTAGTTGAAGGTGAGGAAATAATTGTCGCAACTGGGAGAAAAGTAACACCGCCCCATGGCACGCAGGAGGTGGGGATAAACTTTGAAAAAAATAAAATTTCAGTGAACGAATATCTTATGACCAACATCGACGGGATATATGCTGCAGGCGACATAGTGGGCGAGCCCTATCTCGAGCATAAAGCCACACATCAGGGTATAACCGCCGTTGAGAACATGCTGGGCGCTAATAGGCGGTGGGACGGAAGTGTTATGCCGACAGCGATATTCTCGGCACTTGAGGTGGGTATCGTCGGGCTGACACCGAAAGAGGCTGAAGAAAGATTTGGCAACAACATTAAGGTCGGTAAGTTCCCTTATGTTGCTTCGGGAAGGGCACAAACCGAGGGGAAAGCTAATGGTTTCGTAAGGTTGGTTGCTGCCCCTGATGATAAGATTGTGGGATTTCAGGCGGTAGGTCATCATGCTGCCGAGTTGCTTGGTATAGGAACAACGCTCGTCAAACTTGGTACTCCGCTATCGAAGGTCGCAGAAACTATTTTTGCCCATCCCACACTTTCGGAGATGATTTGTGAAGCTGCACTCGCAGGGCTACGAAAACCCATTCACATAGTATAATGGCAAAAAAAGACGACAAGATATTCAGGCTTATCTACACTGACGAACTTACAAAACTTTATAATCGGCGCTACATGCGCGATTTCCTGCCAAAGATTATTGAGGAAGCATCCAGAGTAGGGCGAAAAGCATCCCTTTTCGTTTTCGACATAGACGACCTTAAACGCATAAACGACCAATACGGTCACCTTGCCGGTGATAAAGCGCTTGTCCATTTCTCAAGGCTTCTTTACAATGCCACCAAAAATCTCGGTCTCGTTTTCAGATATGCAGGTGACGAGTTCGTGGCTTTCCTTCTCGGGCTCGATAGGGAAGATGCGAAAAGGTTTGGCGAAAAGTTCCTGCGGATAATTGCTAACAGTCCAATGAAGTTTGGGACTCAGGCTATAGTGGTTATGTGCAGCATAGGGGTATCGGTTTTCCCTGATGATGGAAGGGATGTATGGGTTCTTTTCGAACACGCTGATGAGGCTTTATTCCGCGCAAAAAGAAGGGGAAAAGGGACTATTGAAGTCTTCCCGATGAAAGGCAAGCTCCTAACGCCCGAGAAACTCAACATAATGCTTGCCAATCCGCCAGTTATAGCTCAGCACGAGATAGTTGAATTCCTTGAGAGGCAAATATCTCCCCAGGGTGATAGGAATGTGTTCACGGTTATTTTCGGAGGTGAGGGAACCGGCAAGACGAGAGTTCTTCGCTATGCGCAGGAACTTGCTGAAAAAAAGCTCGCTTTCAACCTATTTCTCATAGGTAAATCCATCTGGAACAATGAGCCATATGGTGCCATATTCCAGGCTCTCGACCACCTTTTCTGTCGTCATCCTGATATAAAGGAGATGGTTTTGGGGCGTCTTGAGGAAGATGAGCTTGAGCTTGCTAATGCCCGCTTCAGCATGGAAAACGGTGACTTCATCGACCCCCTGAAATCCTCCCAGACCGTCAGCATAAAAGTTTTCGAAATGCTTACAAAAATGATGATTCACCTTAAAAGTCTCGGCGATGGTGCCATACTTATAGATAATATTGAGCTTATAGATGAGCCAACGATGCAGTTTCTTGACACCGCGTTCGTGCACGACGAAAGCTCAAAGCTTATATATGTTGCTACCGTTAATGCGCCCGATATAACGCTTTGCGATGAAATGCTTATCCAGAAACTCAGGCTTACGACAAATATCGCTGCCAATGCGCAAATAAAGAAGCTTGAGCTGGAGCGATTCTCGGTTAATGATGTCCAGAAACTTGTGGGTGCCATTTTCGATGGGGAAAAACTTCCTCCTGAGGCAGCGGAGGCGATGCTTAGAAGTTCCAACGGAGTGCCACTTTACATTATCGAAAGCCTTTCGTATTTGCTTCAGAGCGGGAAAATAACTGTGGTGGGCGACAGATGGGACCTGAGCGGGATAAGAGCTGACGACATACCCGTCTCTCTTGAGGACATATTGATCCGACGAATAGGATGCATGGAACCCGAAACACTTTATGTTCTTAAAGTTGCCACTATTTTGGGTGACATTATAGATGTCAATGAGATATCCGCCATAACGGGGCTTAATAACCAACTTGTGGTTGACGCACTTCATACTGCGGAAAGGTCGCTTTTCGTTGAAAGCACTTCAAACCCCGAGAAGTTCGTGTTTTCCCATCGTGTGAACAAAGCAGCTCTTTATCAGGCTCTGGACGAACAGGAAAAAATTGAGCTTCATAAGAAGGTTGCCGAATACGACGAGAAACTCTCCCGCAAGCGATTCATAGCTATCGGCAGACTGGCTTTTCACAGACAGTTTTTCGGACAATACAGGGAAGCTGTTGACCTTATCGAACGACTCGAGATGGGGATGCAATCGGTGATAATCCCTGATAGAGTGAGACAACTGCTTCAAAAACGCACATTTCTTGATGCACTGGCTGAGAAGCGCGAGCTTACTAATGAGGATTTCGAGAAGGTGCTTACGATATGTAGAAACATGAGGGCAGCAATCCAGAACATAAGACTCTATCCTATAGACAACGAGAATGTGCAGAAGTCACTGGATAAGCTTTTCAGCGGGATAAAGGAATTCGTTGATAATATCGTCAGTGTCGTTATTATATCCTTCAGCGACGAATCGATTCTCATAAACGGCCAGCCGTTGCCACCATCTCTTGGGGATAAGGAATTAGCGAAAGACCTCGGTGGACTGTTTGCAAGTTATGGTCTAAGAGGCGTGATATTCACTCACGGTATTAATAGGGACGAACTGGTTTCGTTTCTCACGAGCTTCACCAAAAAGCCCGACGAGGTTATAGACCACTGGGAAGAAATATGTGCGCAGGCTGGCATAGAGCATATACATCCTGATAGGATAATCTTCGTTGCCGTTGGGGAACAGCAGGTTATGCCTATGGTAAGGCCTGTTTTTGCGACTGCTGCTGGAGAGGCGGGTGAGGTTGCTGAATTGCCACCTGAGCATGGAAAACTTATCGAGGATTTGGCTGGTGTTGCAAGAGAGTTGCTCGAAACGCTAAGGTCGAAGGAGCTGGACGAGGACATGAAAGAGGAGGTCGAAGGCAAACTTGCCGACATTATCGGGCGGTTCGAGGCGCTTAAAGAGGGTGTCTCGTCTAAAGAAGAGGTTAAGGAAGAAAAGGTGGAAAAGAAAGAAGAGGAGAAGCCGAAAGTAGAGGAAGCGCTGGAAACGGCTATGGCTGCTGAGGAAGAGAAGGTTGAGGAAATGGAAGAGATTGTTGAGAAGGTGAAGGAAAAACCGCCTAAATTCCTTAGATTCAATGAGGTCGTGTCTCTTCTTGTTTCGGGCGAAAAGGAAGCTCGCGAGCGTGCCAAGGAGTGGATGAAACAGTTCACACCCAAGGAAGTAGCTCAGATGTTTGTTGATGCTATTCTTTTCGGCGATGACGACGAATTAAGAAAGGCTGCGACTAAGGCGTTAATAGAGTTGGGTGGCGAGGTTAAGGACATTTTCCTTGCCCGGATAAGCCCGGGTTTTCCGCAAAAGCAACTTCGAAGGTTCTTTGAGATAGGGCACTACTTTGCGGAGGAACCTTTGTTGTTGCCGAGGATAACGGAGATAATTTATAAAAATAAGGAGCTCGCACCTTACATTTATGAGTTCATAGTGCGCGCAGAAAACCCCAATACAGATATGTTACTTAAGAGTCTTTTGGACTCGATAGAGGACGAGGAATTGTTGTTAAAAGTGATAGAAACTATATCGGAACGCAATGTTACCGAGGCGCTTGATTCACTTTTTGAGCTCGTTAGACCGAAACGGCACTGGGAAGACGAGTTGCCCACAATAGTTCAGGTGAAAGCCTGTGAGGCTATAGGCAAGCTCGACACATCGAAAGCGGCCGAGATGCTTACGGAGGTGGTGTTGCCCAAACCCATAATTTCCGGGTTCAAAAAGAAACCCGAGGAAGTAAGATTCGCCGCTGCGAAAGCGCTGAAAAGTCTGCCTGAAAGTCTTGTTGATGAAGGTGTGATAAAAAAACTTCGTAAGGACAGAAACGAGAAAATAAGAACTCTTTTTGAAAAATAGTTGGAGGTTCATATAATGAGCAATTGTTACCGGATGACCTTTCTTTTGGCGCCTGATAGGCTTGAGCTTACCCCTGAGGTTCTAAAACCACACTGGGCACTTAAAAGGTTCAAGCTCGTTGGCGATTCCATAGTGGCGTTCAGAGGCGGCGTAAAGCTTTCACCTGAGCAGTATGTAGACCTCCTTGAGGCGCAGCGTGAAAGACCAATTCCCAATGTTGACCTGCTTCACTTCGTCGTGGAACATTTCGATGACGACCTTGAAAGAGCCATTCTTAAAGAGAACATACTCATAAACATAGCACAGGAAAAAATTCTTCATCGTGCCCCTAAAAGTGGGGTAATGCGCTGGGGCGACAATCTGTATGATGGCAAGTATCGTCTGACCATTTCTTGCGCGACTAAAACGCTTGTTTCAGCAAAAATTCACCTCGGGATTTGCATCGATTCGGATGAGGAAAACGGTTACCGTGGAATATCTGAATTCGGTATAGACCCATTTGAGCTCGCTGAGGTTATAGCCAACCAATACCGCGCTGACATGCGCCGCCTTAAAGAAAAGTGCTGGCATCTTAGACCTATGATATAGGACAAAACCAAGCACCAAAAAGTTTTACAGAAGCGAATTTGAGGCTCCTAAAATTGCCATTTAACCTTGACTAAAGCGATTTTTTTGTTAAATTATTATGTGAAAAGTCAAAAGCAAGCATTATGGCAGAGAAGAAGGAAACATTACCGTTTTTGCTCGGTTTGTGTTTGGGAGCACTCATTGGCGCAGGGCTTTCGATTATTCTCGCTCCTGAGTCGGGCAAGGAGATTCGAGAGAAGATTAAGGAGAAAGCATCAGAGCTCACGGAGCGCGGAAAAGAAAGCATGGCTAAGCTTAGGGAGATAATTCGGCAGGAAATAGAAGCACTTGAGGAGCACAGGAAAGAGTTCGCCGAGGGAGTAAGGGCTGGAGTTGAAAAGTTCGTGGAAATAACCAAGGAGGAGAAGAAGACTTGAACGAGTTATTCTGGATTTGTGTAGCCTTATGGGTTATCGCTTTTTGTGCAGTAGCATTATTTATCGTTGCGCTGGTGGCCACATTCCGATTAAGGAAAACTCTTGGTTCGGTGGAGGATACCCTTAAAAATGTTAATGAATCGTTGGCTTCCCTTACTGCCGATGCCAAAAAGACGATGGAGTCAACAGGGGTTTTCGCAAGCGAGGTGGCTGCTATAACATCTTTTATCAGGGAGAGATTGTTCTCTGCTGCAAAAGTAACTTCCGCATTAGCAAAAATTTTCAGCCCAGAGATTTTTATCTTAGTTCTCTCTTTTGCGAAAAAGTTTTTAGATTCTATTTTGGGCACACCGGAAGAAGAAAAACGGGAACGAGTCGAGCAGGGAAAAGATAGTAATCGGGAACAATAATGAGGATAGCCGTTATCTACGGGGGTACCTCGGCAGAATCTGAGGTCTCAAGAGAAAGCGGAAAGTCTATTTCTCGCGGTCTGAGACAAGCAGGTCATCAGGTCCACGAATTCGATATTAGTGAGAGTGAGGTTTTAAGAAAAATTAACGAGCTAAAAACCTTTGATGTGGTTTTTATAGGCTATCATGGCGGTTTCGGCGAGGACGGAAGGATTCAGGCTATTTTAGAGGTGGCTGGAATAAAGTTCACAGGTTCAGGTTCCTTGGCTTCCGCTCTTGGAATGAACAAAATCCTCTCGAAGATAATATTTGAACATTATGGGATTCCTACGCCGCGCTGGAGCGTTTTTCGTGCAAACGAATTGAGCAAAGAGAGACTAACTGATTTTCTTGCTGCAAATGACTTTGAGTTTCCGTTAGTAACCAAACCCGAATGCCAGGGCTCCACTGTTGGCGTGACGATAGTTAATTCAGTGGACGAGCTGGCAGATGGTATAAAGACGGCGGGGAAGTTTGGAGAAAATGTCATCGTCGAGGAATACATTCCAGGGAAGGAAATTTCGGTGGGAATTCTGGGTAAAAGCGCGCTACCGCCTATAGAGATTGTGCCCCAAAGCGGGTTCTACGATTATAAACACAAATACACACATGGTCTTACGGAGTACATTTGCCCTGCACCGCTTGCGGATGAGCAAACGAGGCGCTTTAAAAAGCTTGCCCTGAAGGCATTTAATGCCTTGGGGTGCCGTGGTTATGGGAGAGTAGATTTTAGATTATCCGATGAAGGCGAAATTTATTGTCTTGAAGTTAATACGCTGCCGGGAATGACGGATTTATCGCTCGTTCCGATGGCGGCGAAGGCTGTGGGAATCGACTTCCCACAGTTGCTGGATAGAATAGTAGAACTTTCCTTAGAAGGTGGTGATAAAAATGTATAACAGAGTTATTCTCATTGGTAACATTGGACAGGATGTAGAGCCTCGCTATAACACGGGCGGGGAAAGAGCCGTTCTTAACATAAGAGTCGCCACTAATAGAAGGTGGATCGACCGTAGCGGTGAGCCTCAACAGAGGACCGAATGGCACACAGTGGTATATTGGGTTCCTGCAGGAAGGGCAGAAACTCTTGCTGAAAAGCTCAAAAAAGGAACCCTCGTGTTTGTGGAGGGTGAGATAAGATATCGTCAGTGGGAGGATAGAAACGGCAACACCCGAAATGTAACCGAAATCCATGCGTGGCGTGTTATACCTTTAACGAGGAGAGGCACAGCAGTCGGGGAAGCCTCGCTGGCTGAGGAAGCGGTTTTAGAGCAGGAAACCGAGGTGCTGGATGAGCAAACGCCAGAAATCCCGAACATCGATTCCGAAGAAGAACTGGGACCTACTGATAATGTTCCGTTCTAATGCGATTGCCAGCGGTAAAAATAAGACATGAGGTTATAAAACTTGTAAGTTCTGAAAAGAGGATAAGGGGAAAATTGCTCGAAATCCGCGAAGCAGAATGTGACGGTAGCCCAAGATTTCTTATAGCTGTTCCAAAAAGGTGCGGCAAGGCGGTGAGGAGAAATCGCATAAAAAGAATCATAAGAGAATGGTGTCGTGTGAATTACGATGTTTTCCCCGAGGGGGCTATGTGGTTTATTAAAGTCTCACCCGCGGTAAAAGAACTTTCGGACAGGAAACTTTCCAAGGAATTAAGGGGGGAGCTTGCGGAGCTTTTCAGTAAGGTTATCGGAAGGAGGTTAAATGCATAAGTTTGATTTGACTTCTATTCTCAAAAATAGCGGTGGAGTTATTCTTGCCCCATCCATTCTGGCCGCAGATTTCCTTAGACTCGGCGATGAGATAGAATCGCTTGAGGCGGCTGGTGCGGACATGATTCACCTCGACATTATGGACGGTCATTTCGTTCCTAATATAAGTTTTGGGCCGCCAGTAGCAAAAGCGGTGATAGGTAAGTCCATGTTGCCCTGTGAGGCACATCTTATGGTAACTGATCCGATATTTTACGCACCAGTTTTCGAAGAGCTCGGAGCAAGAATAATAACGGCTCATATCGAGGTGCTTAAGGACAAAAGCTCATGGGAAAAGTTTAGGGAAGCTATAGGAGTCTATGCAGGAATTGCGTTTAATCCGGAGACATGGGTTGAGAATGTGGATGAGGTCGTGAGTTTTTTTGACCTTGTGCTTATTATGAGTGTTCATCCGGGTTTTGCCGGTCAAAAGTTTATTCCAGAGGTGTTGCCCAAAATAGAAATGTTTGCTGAATCGGCAAGACGACAGGGTTTGGTAAGACTTATAGCAGTGGACGGTGGGATAAACAGCGAGACTGTCTCCAAAGTTATAGACGCGGGAGCGAACTTGATTGTAGCGGGCAACGGTTTTTTTAAAACGGCAGACTATGCCAAAACGGCACAAATCCTTAAAGGGAAGAAATTATTTCAAGAAGAATAATTTGTGGGAACTTATTGATTTTGTCTAAACAGGAGGTTTAAATGTGGCGCATTAGGGCTGCGACTGTTTTTGTCGTCGTGATAATCGTTATTGTGCTTTTGTTTCTTAATCCGATAGTTATTATTCCGCCGGGTTTTGTTGGGGTTAAAGTTCTTTTCGGCAAGGTTTCCCCAAAAGTGCTTCACAACGGTTTGCACATTATAAATCCGCTTTACAAAGTGGTAAAAATGGACACTCGTCTGCAGGCTTATACTATGTCAGCTGCGACGGCAGAAGGAGAAATAAAAGGTGATGACGCTATAGAGGCATTAACATCTGAAGGATTAAAAATAAAGCTCGACATAACGGCTTGGTACAGGCTTATCCCCGAGGATGCTCCTAAAGTTTACGAGAAAATAGGCAAGGACTATGTAAGCAAAATAGTCCGCCCACTTCTTAGGACGGCTATAAGAGACATAGCCGTAAAACACACTGCTGAAGATATATATTCCTCGAAGCGCGATGTTATCGTTGACGAGATTCACAAGCACTCCATTGAGCTTGCCAAAGGCAAAGGAATAGAGATCGATAAGATTCTTCTGCGCAATGTTAAACTTCCCAAGAAGATAGAGGATGCCATAAATGCCAAGATAGCCGCTGATCAGGAGGCACAACGTATGCAGTTCGTTCTGGAGCGGGAGAAGCGTGAGAAACAGCGGAAAATAATAGAAGCCGAGGGGATTCGAGAGGCGAACAGAATAATAGCGCAAAGTCTTACGGCTAACTACATCAGGTGGTATAGAATAGAAGTGCTTAAACAACTTATAAACTCCCCGAACAATACTATAATCCTTCTTCCAGAGGACTTAAGGTCAATCCCGGTCATGATACCGAGCGGAAGCAGTAGGTAATATGGCACAGTTTTTGCATAAAATTTATGAGAAAGGAGATTGGAAATGCAAAAGCTTGAATTAAGAATCGCCGCGAGACACTTTGACATAACGCCGGAGGTAAGGAGCTATGCGGAAAAACGGATTCTGCCTCTGGCGAAGTTTTTTGATAAGATCATTGACACGCAGCTTACTATAACCCAGAACAGAGGCAATAGGTATCTTATAGAGCTTTTCATGAGCGTCTCGGGAAGAAAGCTTTTCTCGAAAGTCGAGGACCACGACCTTTTTACTGGTATAGATAAGGTTGCGCATAAAATGGAGCGGTTGCTAAAGGACTTTCACGACAGGGTGCGCAACAACAAAAAACATTAAAAAGCTTACCCCCATCCCAACAACCCCCTCCTGCTGGCCCAAGGGAGCCCTCCCCCGGGGCTCCCTACTTTTTTGAACAAAAATTG
>JAGGRZ010000118.1 GCA_021159335.1 bacterium | reverse complement strand
ACAAAAAGCCTTGAGCCATCCATAGTGGTTCCATTCGTAACGCGAACTTTGTATGGGGGAATACTTATGGAAGGTGTGACCGAACTATCCGTAGGGTTAACCACCACCAGTCCACCCGTGAATCGGCGGATGAAACAGCCTGTGCTATCTCTGAGTTCGGATATTGTGCTTTCTGCTGTGTCGATAGGAGTGCCTATGGGCAGGTCCATTTCAGGGAAATGCGCGAATATGCTGTATTTTCTCGCATTTGCGTAATAGGCGGAATCGTCCGCGATAAGAAGATAACTCGCATATGTGTAGATGCGGGTTAGGGTGTAGTTTTCCGGCACATTGGGAAGAGCGAGGAAAATTTTATGGTGTTTACTTATTGTGTTTATGGCATTGTTAAGATGCGTTTCCCATATTCTTCCCGAGTAAAGGCCACCCCAGTTGGAATAACAGAACCCCTCTTTCATAGCACCAGATGCAATGTCCAGCAGTGTATCGGACATACCGTTGAATATTACCGGGCCGGGAGACGCAACAGAAACAACCGAGTCCATGTATTCACATGCTCCGCTGTACCATGCTGCTGAGTCGTAATCGAATGGGTAACCTGGGACCTCATACATCCAGCGGGCAATTCGCACCGATGTGTTATCCGAGAACACGCCGTTGTAGTTTGGAGATGTTAATGCCTGCTCTATCATGTCGACGGTGTAATTTCGCCATAGGGGAGAGGCTATGTTCATAACATAATTTTTGTATGGATTGGTCCTGAGGCGATTATTAATGTTGGTCGTCATGAAGAAACCTTTGGGTATTGTATCGACTGATATTGGCGTTTTCACCACTACTTTAAATCCTCTGCCGGCATAGTAGTGAGTGTCGTGGTCCCAGGTTATCAGAGCCGAGATTATGGAATCTGTGGGTCTAAAAGTTATCGGGAATGTTTCGCCGGGGTCGATGCGCCTGTTGTGGTTCACATCGAGTAGAACTAACACCGATTCGGGCGTGACCCCAGAAACTCTTATTTTTAATTTTAACGAGTCCAGGGTATGTGGTCCTGTCCCATTAATGAATGCCACTGAGTCTATGCCTATGTGGTATGGTGGTGGGAGTATTGAGCCCAGAGCCCAGACATGGGAGAATTCGAGGGTGTCGCCGTTGGTGTCCACGGTCGCTATCCTTAGGCATCCATGCCACGGTGGCGAAACAATTTTTGCAAGTCTCCCTGTAATAAGCGAGTCTTCCCAGACAGTAACGCTTGAACTGTCATGGTCGGCAAGAATAACTAAGTATCCGAGCAATGTGTCGAATCTTCTATCGTTGGACCAAGAAACACAAAGTGTATCGCCGCGCCTGCTAAAACTTATGTTGGCTGGGTCGCAGGAATGAAGAAACGCCCACTCGTGAGGATTAAGAAGGCTGTCGTAGCCAGTCATTGTGGTGTGTAACGAAACCATGCATCTATACTTCAAAACTTTCAGGTTAGGATTTATGGCTATCATTTTTTGCCCGTCGTTGTATTGTTGTTCGTCAATGAGGACGAAGCGTCTTGCAGCGAAATCAGCGAGGAACATATCGCCTTTTATGGCACCATAATTAACTAAATAAGCTGGGAATCCCTGCGAGCTGAATGTAGAATCAGGCTGCGAGAAAGACGAGCCGACAAGTAAAAAAATAAGGATTATCATTGTTAACATAAAAAATCCCCCTAATCTTGTAATTCTTATTAAATAATAGTTTAGCTTAGAAATTTTTTCAATGAAATTGTTTAACCTACTTATCAAGCTGGCATTTTCATGTTGACATTAAGAGAATTAGACCTTATAATTTAATTTGAATAATAAGGAGGTGAGTTATGAGAAGGCTGTTTGTTGTGTTAATTTCATTCCTTGTCGCCCTTTCTTTTGGAAGCCAAATCTATCTTAACGAGATAGCAGAAATCCCTATGGGCAAAGTCGGCGCCATAACATCAGATGGCAGGGTAATTTACGCTGGAGTTGGCGGTGCTGTTAGAATTTACAATGTTTTCAACCGTGACCTTCCGCAAATGCTCGCAAAAATCGATGGTTTCTCAAGCAAAGTTAAACAGGTCGAAGTTGTAGACGGAAAGCTTTTCGTTATCTGGGAGAAAGAAGGGCTGAGGATATACAACATTTCGAACCCATACTCTCCTGAATTTATCGGCAAATTCCCCACCACTGAAGACAAGGAATTCCCGACATTCTCAACATTCGAGGTTGATGGCAACAGAATGTTTATTGCAGGTAAAGGCTATGTTGCTGTTCTCGATATTTCGGACCCGATGAATCCTAAGCTCATAAGAAGAGTTGGAATAGACGGCACACCGCTTTGCATGGATTACTACGAGAACAGGCTTTTTATCGCTGACGGGAAATATGGTATGTTCGCCGTTGGATTAACGCCTGACAGCAGATTCTTCCTTCTTGGTCATCAGCCCGGAACATATACATCGTTGCAGGTATACAATGGTATAATTATATATGGCCGCTGGGATCAGGAAAAGCCGAACGAGAAACGCATTTTTGGCAGAAGGATTTTCTCTATACCGTTCTCAACGCCGATGGCAGTCGATATATATGATGGTATAGTTTACGCTGGTGGATATAAGAACTTTGCTATATATGAACTCGTCGATGGAAATCCTGAGCTGGTGTGGGACCTTGAGGGTATGCCGACCCTTGACTTTGGACATATAGATAACTACCTGTATCTTGCTAACGATTATCAAGGGATCTCCGTTTTCGATATTACCGACTACCATGCACCGATAAGAATAGGTAGGGTTGAGACATACGGGACACCTCAGAGAGCATGTATACTTGATAACACCCTTTATATCGCAGTAGGAAGGCTTGGTGTTGTTGCGTTTGATATAACCAATCCTGCGCGCCCCGTGAAATTGGGGTTCATTAATGGCATAAAGCTCGCCACAGTCTGGGATGTTGAGGCGTATAACGGTAAGTTATATATTCTTGGTGCAAGACAGAGCAAGAAGGAGGATGTGTATATAGAGATTGCGGACCCGAAAACCATGAGCGTTTACGATGAGTTCCCTGTTGTCTCCACTGAGAAAGGACCTGATCAGATAGGGCGTGTTGAGATTAATGATTATTTCTGCACCGTTTCACTTGGCAGAGATGGCATAGCTGTCATGACGCCTAAGAAGGATATATATGAAACAAGATATATAATAAGGAATCCCGGATCACAGTTTTACGATATAGAACTTGGTGGAGATCTGCTTTATGCTTCAGATTATCACGGTGGGTATCATATATTCAAACTTGGCGATGGGTTCCCGAAAGAGCTGGGTTATGTTAAAACGAGCAATGGCGGCGGAAACGGTATATGCCTTGTCGGAAAATATATGCTCGCTGCTGATGGTCCTAATGGGATGGTTGTTATTGATATATCGAATCCGGAGAAACCATATATGGTTACCTCTAATCCATCTGTTTGGGGGATGGATGTTTATGTGAATGGTGATTATGCGTATCTTGCTGATGGTGCTGGACAGATGAAGGTTTACGATATATCCAAACTCCCCGATGTAGAACTTGTCGCCGAGCTTCCGAAAAATGGCTATTGGTCCTACATATTGGGCAAGGATGGGTATATATTCGGCATCGATGTGTTTAACGGTGTTCATGTATATTCTGTCGGGACTGCAACCTCCAAAGCTATAGCCCAGCGGAAGCCTACGGAACTCAAGATTCTGGGCAATTATCCTAACCCCTTCAATGCTGTTACCGAGATAGACTTCGTTATCCCCGAAAAGTCCAATGTGGATTTATCCATATACGATGCTTCGGGAAGGCTTGTTAAGAAGCTCATAAAGGACAATTTGCCTGCGGGAAGATATACACTTGTGTGGAATGCGGGCGATGCTCCCAGCGGAAATTACTTCGCAGTTCTTAATACTGACCACGGTTCGGTGAGAAGAAGAATGACATTGGTGAAGTAAAGACGGAAATGTTAAAACCGTTGATTAGGCTGCCCCGGTTTAAGCCGGGGCTTTTTTATATGTCCTTCATTATTTTATAAGGATTGAATTTTACGAAATTTATCCATATAATCTTTCCATATGGTCCAGAGGGATAATACTATGAAGACTCCGAAAAACGCTGAAATCCCCATTATGGACTTTTTCGGTCTTACCTTTTTATCGCGCGGGGTTGCTTTTGATATAAGGTGTAGTGTTTTAATCATCCGCTGCTCGTTTATGCGAGCTTGTTCATATTGCTGCTTTAGATATTGATATGTTATTTCTTGTGTTTGGTATTCTCTATATAAGTTCATATATTTCATATACAAATCTGGATACTTTTGTATCCCCGGAAATATGTCATCACCTTTGGACTCGAGTTGATGGATTTTTTTCCTTATACCGTCCATTTGTGCTTGTATTTGGACTATCTCGGGTGAGTATTTTATGCCAGCTAATTTTAATGCTTTAAGCTGAACATCGTATATAGTTAGTTGTGCGTAAAGTTGAGCTATGTTTTCAAGAGCAACTTTGGCTTGGTCTTCTATGGATATAGTCTTGTGCTTCATTTGGAATTCTGCCAGATTTTGCGCTGCGGTAGTAAGTTCTGATTTACACTGGGCTAATCGTTCGGCGACGAATTCTCTAAGCCTTTTGGCGGAAACAATTCGCACCCGTTGAAGTGTTCGATCGATAAGTTCGACTATCGCATTGGTTATTTGAGCGGAAAGCTGTGGGTCACGCGCTTCATAACCTATTCGTAAAATTCCTGCTCCCGTAGGTTTAACGAAAAGGTGAGAGAAGTAACTTTTTCGAGTATCCTCAATGGTTCGCTTTCCGTAAAGTTCCTTTAGGTTAAACCTTTCTATTATAGAATCAGCAATGCCATATGAACTTGCCATGTCAGCCCAAAGGTCAGTGGGCGTTACCATCATTGGAAGAGCAAAGCTCCCCTCACCGCCGCCAAGGTCAACTCCCATGCCTATTATCCCGCCTACCACAGCGCTGACGGATGTCGATATACTTGGCGTGTATGCGGGCATTATCTGTGCTTCTGCGCGATACCACTTGGGCAATGCAAATCCTATAGCGACAGCAATTATCCCTGCTAGTATGGAAGCTGCCAATATAAGCTTCTTCCGTTTGTTTATCGCTCTTAAAACCTCGAAAAATGTATATGTATCACTATTTCTTTGTATATCGTTCATGTCCCTTTTAGCGTGAAAGTCTGTCTATAATATAAAGAACCGTTATTCCCGCGCTGAGTATTCTTCCTATCGTCTCTATAACATCTTTTGTCAATTGGAAGTAACTGTAGTAAACTATTATCACATCCCCTGGCATTAGTGGATAGGCTTTTTTTGGCGAAAGTTTTTTCCCATTCCTGAACACTGCTATTCTTGCTATAGAGCCTTTCTCGCTCATGCCACCAGCCATAGCTACATACGCTTCAACGCTTAAACCCGGATAATAGGGATAGGTTCCGCCGTTTGCGACAAGCCCACCAACTATAATCGAATCGAGATGAGTGGGTATTATCACCACATCGTTTGGACTCAAAGTCACATCTTCCTCGAAAAGGTTTATGGTTTTTGGCTTTCCATCCCTTATCAGCAGCACAGAGGACAATCGATTGGATTTCGAGAAAGCCCCGCTTCTTTGCAGAAATTGGGAGATAGTTTCGTTTGGCTTATATCCATAGAAGCCGCTTCGTACCCCGCCTCCGTAAAGTTTCACAAGACCGTTCGTAGCGTCAATCTGAGGCACCACAACTATGTCGCCATCTCTTAGATACGGGTTTGCGGAGATGTCTCCTTCAGCAAGGTAGGGCGTTATATCAATCGTCTCAGTTGAGCCATCCCGGTGGGTTACTTTTATTTTTGATAGGTCAGCGAGTCCGGTTTGACCACCAGCGAGTTGAATTATGTCCCATATTCTTCCAGTAGCGCCTATCTGGTAGCTGCCGGGGAACTGAACACAACCCGCAACATGAGCAACGAATATCCTCGCGAAAGCAAGAGTTATAGCGAATTTTTTCGGATTGTAGACATATTTTACTGTGTCTGCAATTATCTTTTTTGCGGCAGCCCAGGTTAAACCAGCGATTTTTATAGCCCCATAGCCTGGAATAGTTATGAAACCATCGTTCGTTACTTCCAAGAACTCGTCCACAGATGACACGCCCCAAACCTGAAGGTGAATGACATCGTGCGGTCCGACTATGAACTTTTCTGCATCTATTGGTCCCTCAAGAGGTACATATCCTACTTTCTGAGCAACTTTTTGAATAGCTTCCTTGGCTGTTTGGATTTCGCTTATTTTCTCAAGTGCTTTGCCAGCTCCCGTACTGACTGCGGTGGGTGATATAGTGGTTCTTCTTAAAGAGGCTGGCTGCTTGATAGTAGGAACCTGTGAACTTGCTATTGATACAAGCATTAAGAATATGGCGGATATTGTGACTAATTTTCTCATATTGCTAAAATAGCTAATGTATAATGTTGCGCAAATATTTTTTAACTCACTCGTCGGGTATCAGAATTTTCCATTCATCGCCGCGAAGCATTCTTAGAACATTCGCGAAATCAGGCGGAATGTCTGCCTTGAGACGAATCTTCTCCCCAGTCGCAGGGTGAATGAATTCTATCTTCCACGCGTGAAGCATTTGCCGTGGCGTTATTTTAAGCAATTCTTCAGCTTTACTACGGTATTGCGGTGGTATACCGCCGAGCCTGCTTTCTCGTCCACCGTAGTCGGGGTCTCCGAACACAGGATTACCTATATGTTGAGCGTGAACTCGTATCTGGTGGGTTCTTCCCGTGAAAAGTTTTACCCTAACCAGTTCGAGAAACTCTAAGGAGGCTATCCTTATAAAGAGGCTTTTGGCTGGCTTTCCGCCGACGACTACTGCCTTTTTGAGAGGGTCTTTTGGATGTCGTCCTAATGGTGCGTCCACAAGAAATTCTTCCCCGGGCAAATGTCCCCATATCAGCGCGATGTATTCTCGGTTTATTTCGCGGCGGCTCAGCATTTCGGAAAGTTTAAGGTGAACAGGTGCTCTTTTTGCAACTATAACGAGTCCTGATGTGTCCTTATCGAGTCTGTGAACGACTCCTGGACGGTAATCGCCACCTATAGGCGAAAGTTTTTTTGTGTGTCCAAGAACCGCGTTTATAAGCGTTCCGCTCCAGTTGCCCTTCGCTGGGTGCGTGACCATTCCAGGAGGCTTGTTTACGACTATAAGATGTTCATCCTCGTAAACTATGTCGAGTGGTATATCTTCAGCGAGAAGCTTGAAAGGCTCCTCCTTGGGAAGTTCTATTTCTATAATCTCGCCGCCTCGAAGGATGAAATTAGGCTTTGTGCCCTTGCCAAGGACTTTTATCCCGCCGCTTCTTATTAGCTTTTGAATCTGATTACGCGAAAGTCCTATACCTTGTTGGACGAGGTACACATCGAGCCTGCACGGAATTATGTCCTCTGGAACTGTTATCCTCATTACTCTATCGTTAATCGTATTTTCGGTAAAAAGCAAAACAAAAATTCCGTTATATCTTGACACAAGGCGTTTGCGTTGCGATTTTTGCTTCATGAAAGTGCTGCGAAAACCACATTGGTTCAAACGGAAGTTCATCGCCAACGAGGAACTTGGCAGAGTGATATCCTCAATTCGGCAATATGGGCTTCATACCGTTTGCCATGAGGCTCGATGCCCAAACATAAATTATTGTTTCTCTCATGGTCAGGCTACATTCCTTATTCTTGGGGATGTGTGCACCCGCTCGTGTCGGTTTTGTGCTATAAAAAAGGGCAAACCCAAACCACTGGATTTGGACGAACCTAAACGAGTAGCAAAAGCCGCAAAGCAGATGAATCTTTCCTATGTCGTGGTAACATCTGTCACGAGGGACGACATTCCAGATGGCGGCGCAAATATTTTCGCGATGACCATAAATGAGATAAGACGCCATTGGACGAACCTAAACGAGTAGCGAAAGCTGCAAAACAGATGAATCTTTCCTATGTCGTGGTAACATCTGTCACGAGGGACGACATTCCTGATGGTGGCGCAAAGATTTTCGCGATGACCATAGATGAGATAAGACGCCAACTGCCAGAGGCAGGCATTGAGGTATTAACCCCCGATTTTATGGGAAATACAGGGGCTCTCGACATGGTTTTGAGTCGACGACCTGATGTTTTCAATCACAATGTTGAGACGGTTCCGCGATTGTATCCAGTTGCTCGCCCGCAAGCTGATTATGCTCGTTCACTTAATGTCCTTTCGTATGCTGCAAAAAACTATGATTCAGTAGTAAAATCTGGATTTATGGTTGGTCTCGGTGAGACCGATGACGAGATATACGATTTGATGCGTGACCTAAGAAATGCAGGCGTTCAGGTAGTGACTATAGGGCAATATCTTCAGCCTTCACCCAAGCACCTGCCGATAGAAAGATTCGTAACACCTGAGAAGTTCGCTGAATACGCAGAATACGGGGAGAGGGAACTTGGCTTTATCAAAGTTTTCTCAGGACCCCTTGTTAGAAGTTCTTTTATGGCGCAGGAAGTATGGAGGAAAGCACGGGAAAAAGCAGCCGCAGGATAGGCGAGATGGCAGAAAAGCTGGCTGCGGGCTTTCTCAGGAGCAAGGGATACACGATTCTGGCGAGGAATTATCGAACGCAAACCGCAGAAATAGACATTGTAGCAAAAGATGGCGAAACTCTGGTGTTCGTTGAGGTGAAGTCGGCTAAAAGCGACAGATTCGGCATACCCGAGGAAAAAGTTGATTCGAGGAAAAGGAAAAGAATCATAGCTGCATCAAAGCAATTCATGTTCGAAAATGATATGGCTGACACTCCTGTAAGATTTGATGTTATTCATGTTCGAAAATGATATGGCTGACACTCCTGTAAGATTTGATGTTATAGCGGTTGAGATACCATCTCTTGATATTCGCCATTACATCGATGCTTTCATGGAGGAGTTCGAGCCGAATGGCTCTTATGAGCCTTGATAAGCGTTTTCTATTTTCCCCTTGGATGCGATTTTCGATAGATTTCTGCGAGGCGCTCTATTGTGAGATGTGTGTAGATTTGCGTTGTAGCCACGCTTTCGTGTCCAAGGAGTTCTTTAACACTCATTATATCTGCGCCCATCTCAAGCAAATGCGTTGCGAATGTGTGTCTAAGAACATGCGGACTGCTTTTGCCATCGGTAACGACGGACAAATACTTGCGAACTATATTGTACACCTGCCGCGGGGATATTCTGTTTCCATCCCTTGACAGGAAAAAAGCTTTTTCATCGGTGTTTTTCGCCAATTTTGGCCGCGAAAGAGAGAGGTAGTCGCGAATAGCGTTTCTGGCAGCCTGACCGAAGGGCACGAAGCGCTCTTTGTTGCCTTTCCCAAGGACTTTTACGCGCATCATCTCAATATCGACATCGCGGAGATTTAGTCCCACAAGCTCTGCGCGCCTTATTCCGGTGGCGTAAAGCAGCTCAAGTATCGCGAGGTCGCGTCGACCAAGTATGGTGTCCTTATCAGGCAGACTCAAAGCCTTATTAGCTTGAGCAAAATCGAGGAAAGATGGGAATTTTTTGTGGAGTTTTGGAAGTTTGAGGTATTTGGTGTAGTTGGTTTCTATCGCGCCGATTCTGAAAAGGAATTTGAAAAACGACCTTACAGCGGCGATTTTGGTGTGAATGGTACTTACCTTGTATCCAGAAAAAAGCAGTCGTGAAAGGTATGCGCGCAAAACTATCAGGTCTATTTGTGAAATGTCAGCTAATCCTTCCGGGAACTCATTTTCGAGGAACTCAACGAAAAGAGAAAGGTCCTGCTCGTAATTGGCGACGGTGCCATTTGAGAAGCCTCTTTCCTTGCGTGCGTAGAGAAGGAATTCGCTTATGTAATCCTGTAGTTTCACGATTCTAATATAAATTATTGAATTTTTTGCGCAAGAATTGTTATTATTTTAATCTATCTTGTTGCTATTTGGCGTGTTACACAATTTTTTACGATTTAAATTCTAAAGGGTTAAATATGTATTTTCCATTGGTACGCAACAAGTTGTGGCGACGATGACGGACTTTCTTGTGCTTTTGAGTGTTAATACACATCTTAAAGTATATTTCGAGCCGAATTAAGTATTTCCGTTGAATAACAATGAGTTATAAGTTTTATTTAAAACAATCTTGACAGCCAAGTTGGACTGGATTATTCTATAGTTGAAATTTTTGATAAAGCTTCGAAGTTATCAACAGAGGCGGCCTCTCCAAGGGCGTAAATAGTTGTAACAAAAGGAGTTATAAGTTATCAACAATTGTTGATAAGTAGGGACTTTTTTGCTCGGAAGCGGAGACGAAATGGGTAATAAGGAAGGTATTTGGAATCGGTGTCTTAATATTATTGCTTCTCAAATTAATCCTCAGTCGTTCAGAGCGTGGTTCGAGCGCACCCGCCAGATACCCGCCGATGATGACTCAGTGCTTATATTAGCTGACTCACAGTTCGTGGCAGAGTGGCTCGCCAAGGAGTACAGCGAATTAATAAAAAGAACCGTTGAAACAGTCACAGGAGAGGAACCACAAATTTTCGTGGTCTTCTCGAGAAATGGTAAATATGAGTATATCCCACTTCTTGCTGACGAGAGGAAATCGGAGGACAACGAGGTTGAGTCGGTTTTCAATCCACGATATACATTTGACCAATTCGTCGTGGGTGAGTTTAACAGACTTGCGTATACTGCTGCGATGGCTGTCGCTGAAGCTCCCGGGAAGACGAAGTACAACCCGCTTTACATCTACGGTGGCGTGGGGCTGGGCAAAACGCATCTTCTTCAGGCTATAGGGCACTTCGTCAGGAAAAATCATCCCGAGAAGGTGGTGCGATATGTTACATCGGAGCGGTTTACCGATAGATTCGTGAATTCGCTTATCAACAAAACCACCACGCAATTCAAGCAATACTTCCGCAAAGCTGACCTTCTGCTCGTGGATGATGTTCAGTTTTTCTCGGGCAAGGAGGCTATTCAAAACGAGTTTTTCCACATTTTCAATGCTCTTCACCAGCGTGGGCAACAGATAGTGCTTACCTCAGACCTGCCGCCATCGCGGATTAATGGGCTTGCAGAGCGCCTGCGCTCGAGGTTTGAGTGGGGACTTCTGGTTGACCTTCAGCCGCCCGAGTTCGAAAGCCGTGTCGCTATTCTTCGCCGGAAAGCTGAGGCCGACGGTATCGAGATACCTCAGGAGGTGCTCTCCTACATTGCTCAGGTGATAACCACCAACATAAGGGACCTTGAGGGCGCACTGATAAGACTTCTCGCTTACTCATCGATACAGGGCAAGGACATAACGCTTGAGTTTGCGGTAGATGTTCTCAACAATCGTGCACCTATGCTTACCTCGGGCACGAAAAGCATAACCCTTCAGGACATTCTGAAAGCCGTTTGCGAGAGACTCGGCGTATCAGAGGAGCTCGTGAAAAGCAGGAAGCGGACGAAACGCGCTGCGACCGCAAGACAGATAGCAATGTATCTCGCGAGGAAACTTACCAACCATTCCCTTTCATACATAGGCAGTTTCTTCGGCGGGCGAGACCACGCAACGGTGGTTCACGCATGCAAAAAAATATCGACAAAAGGCGGGGAGATAGCGCGTATAGTCCATCAAATTCAATCGCGGCTTACTGGCGGGAAACTCGAGGAGGAACATCTTTACGGGGCGTGAAAA
>JAGGRZ010000117.1 GCA_021159335.1 bacterium | reverse complement strand
GGAGAAACTCCTGGTGACTGGCATAACCCTACCCCAATATTTTTCTTAGCAGTAGAAAAGGGAACGAAATTTAGATTTGCTCTGGCATCAAAGAGTGAAAATTTAGTTAAAAAAGCGAAAGAATTGCTCAAAGAGGCTGTTAAGAAGATAGGCATTGGTGCGAAGACCTCCGCTGGCTATGGATACTTTAAATAGGTGATCCAAATGGAGGTAGAATTTAGGATAAAAGAAAAAGAAAACTATACGATTGTGCATTTCGAATTGAGAGAAAATATAACTCCAGAAATTTTACAGGAGCTTAAACCACCAGAAGTTGATGGCACAAAGGGGGTTGTGCTAAGTGGTCGTGGCCCAATTTGGCTTTATTGCTACTTAATCCATTACTATCATCCGACAAAGTTCATCGCCACTTTTGATCCTAGAATTGGAGCAGTAATAGTAGAATCGCATAGTCCTGATTATAAAGTTGGTGAAATTATAGAGGTGAATGTCAATGAGTTGTAAGCTTTTAAGTTTTATTGGAACTACGTCGTATATTGAATCTTATTATGCTTACAATAACAAGAGTTCTGAAAGACCATACCAGTTTATTCAAGAAGCTTTAGTTGAGTTTTTCTGTAAGGAGTGGAAGGACGATAACAAATTGATTATCTTCATGACGGAAGAATCCAAAAGAAAGAACTGGTTGAGCAAAAGTGAATGTGAAGATGCTAACTTTGATAAAGGGTTAAGAGAGCGGCTAGAAAAGGTTAAAAAGAGATTCAAACTGAAATTTGATGTAAGGAATGTGGAAATACCTGAGGGTAAAAGTGAAGAAGAATTATGGATTATATTTGAAAAAATGAACGAAAGTCTTAATGACGAGGATGTTATAATTTTTGATATTACTCACAGTTTTCGATCTCTTCCGATGCTAAGTCTTGTAGTTTTAAACTATGTCAAGTTTTTGAAGAACGTAAAAATAGAGCGAATCGTTTATGGTGCAATGGAAGCATTGGGTTCTCCAAAGGAAGTTAGAGAAATGCCAATAGAAGAAAGAATAATACCCATATTCGATCTCACACCATTTGCAAGTTTATTTGATTGGACTATTGCTATCGAAAGATTTTTACAGACAGGGAATGCGGAAATGATGAGGAAATTGGGAATAGAGGAATTAAAACCTTTACTTGCGGAGACGAAGGGTGAAATAGGAGGAGGGCTTAGGGAACTCATTACATCCTTAGATAAGTTTTCACAAAATGTTTTAACATGTCGATCTCCCGAGTCTAAATCAACCATCGAAAGAATTCTAAATGCGATACCAAAAGCAGAAAAAGAACTGGAGAAGCTAAAACCTTTTAAACCTTTATTTGGTAAAATAAAAGAGCGATTTTCTTGCTTGCAAATTAACGATGTAAGTTTTGGAATTGAGATAGCAACTTGGTGTTTAGAAAAAGGCCTTATTCAGCAAGGGTTCACAATTTTAAGGGAAACAATCATAAATTATGTTATAACCAATATTTTGAAATGCAATAATTTACAAAAAAAGACCTACAGAGAAATCGCTGAAGTAATGTTAAATAGCAAATATGAAGAAATACCTTCCGAAGTTTTAAATCTTTGGCATGAGATCGTAGACTACAGAAATGATATAAATCATGCTGGTTGGAGAGAACAAAATTATCATTCTTCTACAGATTTTGAGAGAAAACTTAAAAAATTTATAGAGAGAGGGCGAGTGCTAGTTGAGAGGAATAACGATTAAAGAGGTAAATAAATTTTGCCTGTCGCCTACAACACTCTGCTCGCTCTCGCCTGCTTTAGTGCTATTACATTCAGAGAATAGGCGGATATACAATTACGCTTCACTCCACCCAAATCCGGCACCCGAACTTTACATATCCTCAAAACATTAGTCGAAATGGCAATCTAAAACAAAGAAAGGAGGCTTTAAATGAACAAATTAAGAAGGTTATTACAAAAAACAACGAAAGAGGAGATTAAAGGTCTGGCAAAAATTCTTAAATCGGAATTCCCGACACCTGACTCCATTATTAAGCCCCTTCAGTGAAAATACCATAAAAAATGAAAAATACAAGCTACTGCCCAATAAATGGAAAGGGGAAATTTTGTAAAAAATAATTATAATGTAAACATACCGCATGGGGAAATTGGAAGAGCCCATTAAACCCGTATTTAAAATATACTTGGGAATTTCTAGAAGTCTTCAGCAAAGAAACCCTTAAGCATCAAGGAGACCCCGAAAACGCCGACATAACTGCGGAGTAGGAACGACAACGGTTGTCGCGAAAAAATTAGGACGCAAATTTATCGTAATAGATATATCTGAGGAGTATTGCAAAAAAATCATAGGAAAGATTAAATACTGTGCAAAATGCTTTGACCTTATTCCCTTAATCGAACCCTATATATGGGAAAGCGAGGAATCCAACAGCAAAACAAATATTACCTCGCTATAGTAACAGTGCCCTCGCAGATAACCTCCCCATCAACCACTATAATGTAAACATAAAGTCCAACAGGCAACGGTTTGCCGTCTTTGCCGTTCCCGTTCCATCGGGCTTCCTCTTTGGCTCTATCGCTTGCTGGAACATGAACCTCTGCGACCAGATGCTCATCGAGTGTGAAAATGTATATGTCGGCATCTTTTTCACCAAGTCCGGGATATGTGAACTGGCAGTAATCGTTAATGTTATCATAATTAGGGGTGAACGGATTAGGATAGCTGGCACAACTGTAAACCATAGGATAGTAGAACCAGAACCTGTATATGGCCCTGTTTGGACCACAGTAATCGGTGGAAACCAAGTCCTGCGTGTTTATAACTACATCCACGGTTTCACCGCTTGCGAATTCTATTCCGAGTTGCTCACAATGAACGATAACAGTGCTGTCAATCCATTCCACACTCGCACCATCAACGGCGACGGTAGTGTCCACATTGCCATTTCGAGCTGACACTCTAACCGAAAGCGACTCAACAGCAACGCCCGCGACATTATCGGTAACACCAATATCTATGTTTGGGGTTAAGTCATCCACTGCCGAGGCAGTATCGGGGTAAATAAGTTCTGCAACAGGCGGAGAGAAATCGGTGTAGAAAGTAACAGTAGCTGTCGCCATAAGCTCGATACCGAATCTGTTTTGAATCCTTGACAATGTTATCACTATTGTGTCGTTATCGTTCCATACTCCGCTCGGCGGATGGACTTCAACAACTCCGCTATCCTCATCTACCGCGGTATAATTGACAAAGGGCACGCCGTAAGGGCAATAGACACCATTTATGGTAACCACAAGGCTTTCGGGGACAAGCTGAACATTCGCCATATCCCACACTACAAACCGTGCGACCTGTGAACTGCAGGCTGTTATCACGAAAGTCTCCGGGTAGATCGCCAACGCTCGCGGTCCACCACACGGCTCGCCGAACACAGTTAAAACAGCTGAGGTTTCGTATACCGCAGGAATCGTTCCGGAATGAGTGCTATCTCCGTAGCAGCCGTAATCAAGCGTATAACTGCACTGGTTAAAGGCAACAACGGCAATCCTTAGCGTTTCGTCACAGTTAATGTTAAACTGAGCGACAGTATCAGTAAGCGAGTCAGCTATAACAGTTCCGTTAACGATAACTTTGTAATAAATAGGTTCAGTGCCACTCGAGGAGTGCCACACGAGGTCGTTCTCGCCTGCCATAATCGTTGAACCGTCAACAGGCAGAACTATCTGCGGGCGCGTAGGTGGTTCATAGTCGATCCTTACCACCACTGTATCGTAAACGAGCAATGTATCACCGCTCAGGCATATAACCTGCCCCTCGAGAATGTATGTAGTCGTCGTCTCAGGAGTAACCACCGGATTAGCTTCCGACGCGAAGGGTGTTGACGCTCCTGCCAGATACCATCTAAGAGAGATAGCATCGAAAAATCCGGAATCGGGAACTTCACAGCCAAGCGTTACCGGCGCACCCGGACACGAAACTTTGTCGGGTCCCGCGAAAACCCACGCATAGCATGGGCACCAGAAGTAGAAACATGTGTCAAAATGACCAACATTATAACCGAGCGACTCCGCACAGGCTGAGTTGTAATCGGTAACATTGGTGCTCGTAAGGCTTATGCACACTGAATCGCCAACTCTTATATTCCTTATGGTTGTATCGCCAACGGGGATATGAATTATCTCGTAGGTCATACCATCTCTTACTCTTCTTGCTGTGCCATCGCCGTAATATGTGCAGGCGAAACTGTCGAAAATCGAGAAGCTAAGCGATAGTGTATCCGCGCACCACGGGGTATCGTCGGGGAGTGGCGAAAGCGTTATTATCGGCGGTTCGATGAGTATCTGGAAAGAGCTGTCGAGGTGCACTATCGAATCGTGTCCGAGTGTGTCGAGCAGCCTTACTATCTCATGCTCAACTATGTAGCCATTCTCGTGCCAGCAGGTTCCCGCAACGGCAGGGTCAAATGTCAAATACCACATGGTGTCTATACCAGAAACACGATCAAGGCTCAAATACGGACCCCAACGATAAGTTCTGCCGTCGACCATGACCTCAAGTGTGGTAGTGTCGATACCCTGATAGCTTTTCACAAGCCACACAATCTTCTGGCATTCACACGCAGTCTGGATACAGGAATCGCGATTCAAATCGAAGGGCTTAAGAAGCCGTGCAGTAACCTCAGAAATAAGCGAGTGATACACAAGCGTATCGAGTGCCGTATTGGGATTGCAGTAGTCAGCGCAATTATCACGATAATCGATAACGAGGTATATGTCGCTCGATATGGGAATATCACTAATATTAACGGTTAATGAGTCGGTGGAGACGCTGAGAGTCGCGCCAGGCGGAGAACTGGAAACATCAATGGAAACTATGTCATAGCCAGCACCACATATCGAGTCCCAAAGGGAATAGCTCACCGAGAAAGTGTCCGTGTAGATGTGCGTCCCTGGCGGTGGAGTTATGGACGAAAGCACAGGTGGGCTCAAATCTATCACAACATAGCCACAGACCGCTGAATCGAGGCAACCGCCAGTAGTATCGCACAGCGAATCAAGGCAGAAGTAAATGCTGTCGCCGTCATGCCATATATGCCCCGGAGAAAATATCACACTATCTGAGGAAAAGCTTAGTTCAGCGCTTGAAATGCCATAACGCACGCCATCAACATGAACTACGAGGGTGGCAAGGTCAAGACCATAATCGTGGCTTATCAACCACACTATTCGCTGGTCGTCGCAGTTCGAAATAACCCTGCCGTCACCGTTGGAGTCCACAGGCTCAACGACTCTTGCATAGACATCGCCTATATCCACGACAAAATTCCAGCACGAATCGCCGAAATTCGGTCCGCAGGTGTCGGAACAAAGGTCATGAGCGTAAGCACAAACGCGCACATTCTCACCGTCAACGAGACCAGTTATGGTCCCCGCGCCCCCGGGAAGAATGTCGTGGCGCCCAACTGAACTTGTAACCACCACCGAGTCAAGCGACACATCACCATCGCATATAGAATCGTAAGCGGTAACACTAATCACGGCTGTCATTCCAACGCAGCATGTTGCAGGACCAGAATATGTATAGACTGGTGGGTCGAGGTCAATAAGGTAAGAATCCACGAGGGCAGAGCCAAGGTTATCGCCAAGCAAATTTAGCGCAGTATCTAAAACCACATGAACCCACTGCCCGCTTCGCCAAGGCGTTGACGGCACAAACTCTATCTTCATAGTAGTCGAGTCGCCAACATAACTCAGGCTAACCTCAGGGCTGCTGGCATTATACGAAACGCCCTCGACCAAAAGGTGAACCACAGTGGTGTCCATCCCGTATGATTCGTGAGCGTATATGACGAATCCCTGTCTCTCGCATGTTGATATTCTTCTGCCGTCGTGATTGGTGTCGGGCGGGGAAATAAACTCTGCCCATGGAACGCCGAGATGAACTGTATATTCCCAGCAAACAGTGTCGAAGTTATCGTCGCAGTAATCTTGACAGCCATCGGAAACAGCCACGCAAACGCTTATAGTATCGCCATCGGCAAGGGAAAGCAACACTATGGGCATGCTGAAACCTATAACCGAGTCCACCACCACACCACCCCGATAAACATAAGCCCAAACGCTATCAACGAAATCTGTCATGGAAGTGCACACGGAATCGTAGAATGTAGCGTTAATTGTCGCTGATGTCGAATGAATCGGAATTCCGATAGGTGGCGATGTGGAAACCAGAACAGGTGGCGAAAGGTCGATAATAGCATAGGTGCAAACGGTATCAGAAAGCTTTCCGCCCGCTATGTCGTCGGCGCGGACAAGGCAATAAACAATGCTATCTCGGTCGAAAAATGTTGTCGGCGGGGTGAAACGAAGCGTATCGCCAGACAGGCTCAACGACGGAGAAGGATAAGTATATGTAACGCCGTTAACCAATACGGTTATTGTTGTCGTATCTATTGGGGCGGTGTAATCGAGAATCCACACTGCTCCCTGGTCGTTACATGTGGATATTACTCGCCCATCAGCGTTAAGGTCAACGGGCTCGATAACAGTAGCGGTAACCACCGTGGTCTCAACGGGCACGAGCCAGCATGTGTCAGAAAGATTATCGTCGCAGTAGTCCTGACAACCATCGTGGGCGAAAGCACAAACGAGCAATGTATCTCCGCCAAGGAACGGTCCAAGAGAGTCGCCATCACGACTTGGAACGAATGAGGTGTCGAATGCGCCCGAGAAAGAGTGAATTTGCACCGAATCGACGCTCACAAACCCGCAAATAGAGTCAACTGCTCTAATGCCGAACTCTGCGCCATACCACGGTATTGAAGCTGACGGCAGCGGGCTTAAGCTATAGAACACTGGACCCTCAAGGTCTATAACAACCCATCCGCAAACGGGTGCGTAAAGCGCAGTCCCTATGGTGTCGCTTATGCTGTCAAGACAGAAATATATGCTGTCTCCGTTGTGCCAAAGCGTTGAGGGAATGAAGTAAATAGTGTCGTTGGATAGAACGAGCTCGCTGTCACTTATAACATATGTAGAACCAGCAACGGTAACCCTTATCGACGATGTATCCACGGGATGAGTATGCCATATGGTCCAGATGATTTTCTGGTCATCACATGTCGATATGACCCTGCCATCGCCGTTTAAATCGACGGGCTCAATAAGCGTTGCCCTCATCTCGCCCAGTATAGTCTTGAACCACCAGCATATGCTGTCGGAGTTAACGCCGCAGTAGTCGTGGCATGGGTCGCTTGCCCACGCACAAACATGAACTGAATCACCAGTGTGCAGGCTATCAAGCGTGTAGGAAAAGTCAGCATCACCAACAAAGCTCGAATCCACCCAGTAATCAACTGTGTCGCCCCTTACTATACCTCGCACCCTGACAGAGTCAATAACCGGGTTATCGCATATCGAGTCCCTAACATGGATGCTTACCGTGACTGATGAATCGTAAAGAACTGTTCCATCGGGGGGATACATCCCGAAGAAAATCGGCGGGCTAAGGTCAACAAGGAACGAATCAACCAGAGGTGATGCAAGATTGTAACCAATGCGATTGAACGCAGTGTCAATCCTTATGTAAACCCACTCGCCATCGCGCCAGACAATACCGAATGGTGTCGGGTCGAAATCTATAACGAGCGAATCGTCGCCATGACGGGTCAACATCCCGGTGGTCCTGAGAACGAGGTCATCATATCTAACTCCGTTAACCCTCAAAACGACAGGCGTCGAGTCCATGCCAACCTTGTCATATATAACTATTCGTATGTGCTGGTCGTCGCAGGCGGTTATCACCCTCCCGTCGCCGTTAAGGTCTATTGGTTCTATAAGTGTTGCTATCGGCTGACTTATGAGCACATAGAATGTCCAGCAACTGTCCATCCTATTCGGTGGCGCTGTGCAGGTATCACCGCCCATCATGAGCTGAAAGTCGACATCGTCATCTGCTCGTATGCAAATCTTTATAGAATCGCCCGTTATAAGCGGTATCATGAAGTTTATTGTATCGGTAAATGGGGTGGGAACATCGTAATCGCCACGAAGCCCGCCCAGCGAATCCCATATAGTAACATGAACTACAGTCCCGCCACGCCTGACACCAGCGAAATCGTCGTCAAGGATTGCTATAAGATTAACGAATGGCGTGAAGACAGTCTCACTCGG
>JAGGRZ010000116.1 GCA_021159335.1 bacterium | reverse complement strand
TGGCATGGTTTGTTTTAGATTTCACATCGCTCCTGTAGTAAGTCCAAGTATTGCCCAACCGATAAAGATGGAAAAAATCAAATTGATTATGTTGAGAACAATAGCGAAAATTGCCAGATTTTGTTTTGTGGACTCGTAGGCCTTATTTCCTAAAAAAATACCAATCGGTGAAAGAAAAAGAAAAATTAAAAATGCAAGCTCTTCAAGAAAATCTAAGAAAAAAACACGGAGAAGCAAAGGTAATTTTTCGATGAGATGATAGTGGGCAGTTGTTATTTTTTCAAAAATTGTATAGGGATGCGCTACCGGGGGTGCATATAAATACAAAAAATTGAAAAATAGAAAAATGACTCCTAATATCCCAATAATAAGAGAAAAAAACAATTTTAGATTAAAAACTTCTTTTCTCATTTTTTAGGTATAAACAAAATCTTTGACCTTTTAACCTCTTTTGGCCAGTTTTCCATATAAAGGATTGATTTAACCTTCTTTAATATCTGAATCAGCGATTAATTCTGAAAGGTCAATGTTGCCTTCGGCTTCTCCGAAATTAACTGTGATTATCCCTACAGGTGTTGAGGCAGAGTGGCTGATATCTATCAATACCTCAACTCCATTTCTATTTTCAGTGGTAACTGTTAGTTTCTGATAATTTCTCAAAGAAATAAATTGATTCTGAGAAGGTCCAATGATAAGGTAGGCATAACTGAAGTAAACCTTTTCTTTTCTGGGAATAGATTCATCTTCTTGAGTTTTCTCATCTACTAAGGTTAATTTTACTGGAATTTTAACCTCGGTTCCTGTTTGCTCGTAAGTGCCGAGATTTATTCCTTGTTGGATTTCATCAACTGAAATAAAGACTTCTTCTCCTTCTTTTTCTCCAATCGGGAATCCGAAATCCCATTTGTATTTAGAAATTTTTCTTTCAGTAAAATATTTAGCCACAAATCTATATCCAATTGGCATTCCGCTTCCACCAATTGTTACTGGGTAATAATCAAAATTCGGATTCAAACTAACAAATTCATCCCCTGTTTCAGTTGTTTCCCAATTGTTTGATCTTATATCGTCAGTTCCAAAGATCTTTACTATTCTGATAATTCCCTTTTTGCCATCAACTACTCCGTTTTGTTTTGTTGCTTTCTCAACTCCTCTTCCGTTTGAACCTACCATTAATGCCTCGGTGGTAATAACCCGAGTTGAATTTATTGGATTGTATTCTTTATTTGCATTCGTAACCCAAGGAAATTTTCCAAGAATTCCTTCGAAGCTATGAATATGACCCCCAAAATCGAATACTACTGATTTGTTCTTTAAAATTTCTCTTAATTGCAAAAGCTCAGGAGACGAAAAGGCTTCTGCTATACTCAATTTCATCGGATGATGCGAAAACAAGATTACTGGTTCTCCTTCAAATTCTTCCAACTTCTCTTCCAGCCAATCTAAGGTTTCTTGTTTTTTAATGAAATAAGGGCATGTGGTTCCAGAGGGGACAGGAACAGCGCATTCTTCTCTCCAGGCTACTGCATCAGAACCTACTCCTTTTCCAAAAGACACAGGTTCTCTTGAGTTAAAGTCCAAGCCAACAAAGTTTATTTTACCACAATTGAAGACAAAGTTCTTGTAGTTTTTATGAAGTTCATCTCTTTGAAACTTTAGTCTCTCTTTCATTAATTTTGTGTTGGTCTCATTCTCATCCCAGAAGATTTGGTCAAAGTATTTCTCTCCTAATGCTGATGTTGCGTTGTTTGACTCGGTATAGGACCAGACATCATGGTTGCCAAAAAGAGGAACATAGGGGATGCCATCTGATGTATTGCCATCATTGTTCGGGTCGTTTAGTTTGTCCAAAATCTCCTTTGCCTTGAGAAACTCTGATTTTTCAGCAGAATCGGCTATATCACCTAAAACAACTAAGAATTGAATTGGGCATCTTGTTCCATCGCAATCAATGTTGTTTTTATTCTCATTTATCCAATTTACCACATT
>JAGGRZ010000115.1 GCA_021159335.1 bacterium | reverse complement strand
ATTCTCCTTTTTGAAAAAAGTATAATTTTAATCCTGAAAGTTGTCAATTTCTAAAAAAGTTATCTTTTAAAGCAAATCACAAGAAAGTTTATCGGGTTTGGAAACCTGCCCGACAGCAGGCGGGGACAGACAGGCTTGCGGGGTTTCTTGTAGGGGAAACGAGGATTTTGGGCTTAATAAAAAACTTGACATAAATTATTGAAAGGGATATTTATACGATGAAGATTATCAGGAGGTAGGCTTATGAAATCCATACTAAGGGTTTTTGGGGGTTGTATCTTCTTAATATTTTCTATTTCTGGTTGCGCATCTGGACCAAAAGTGGTCAAGGTAAATCCACTCAGCTATAGTCCAAACTTTAAAGTCATCTCTGGAAGTTTAAAAGGCGGTTTAGGGATTAAGACTGCCTTGCTTGAACCGGGTGGAGAAATTAAGGGAAAAACAGGAGAGATTCCACCTCCAGCAATTTCTCCGTCTGTTACGTTTTTGCAGTTATTGGGAAAACAGCCTAAGGCCGAAGGGGTTACCCAGGAACTGCCAGATGAGTTTAGGGCAAATCTTCTAAAATCAATTGAGGCAATTGCTTTGCAAAAGGGCTATCAAGTTGTGAGTGCTTTTAAATCCCTGGAAGTTATGACCTATAAAAACAAAAGGAATATAGACCTTCTTATAGTACCAGAAATTCATTTAAGGAGCGATGTTCCTGTAAATTGTAAGACTGCTAAAAGATCACCAACAGCCGCAGCCTTGATGGGAATTACCCTGGGAAAAGGTAGAATTAGCTGTGTTGGACATGCTCGTTACACGGGCCAGCTTGTCTTAGAGATAATAGAACCTCTTACTAGAGAAAAGTTATTTATAAAGTCTTTAGAATTTCATATTCCTGAGCAGCCTATAGAGGTTGAAGTAGAATATTCTGATAATGCCTCTCAACCAGCTGCGCTTCAACTGGCCTATCAAACAGTTGCTCAGGCAGGAAATACTGCCTTAAACAAAGGGTTAGAAGAAGCTTATACTCAATATATTAAACTGTTTAAAGACTTTTTGCCTGAGGGTGAGGAAGCAAAGCAACTTTTTCTTCAGGCAAGGAAATTAAAAACCATGAAGACATATTAGTTTTGTGGGGGCTTAAGGCTCCTATTTTGCTTTATTTTATGAGAAAGATTATTTTGAATCCGAACCAGGAATGGTCTGCTTTTAAGAAAATTTCATAGAAGCGGTTACGACTGTAGAGATTAATACAGATATAGCCCTTGATGAGGAATTGATGCAATTTCTCAGGCAGCGCTTTGCCCTGGCCAGGTTCTTAA
>JAGGRZ010000114.1 GCA_021159335.1 bacterium | reverse complement strand
ATAAGAGAAACCTCCGAAAAATTTTTGCACGCTTATTTTATATTATTGGAAAATTGGGGGCGTGGCAATAGGAAATCGCGGAGACCGCGGGGAAACGGGAACCACGGAAGCTGCGGTAAAAATACATATTGCGGAAACCGCGGGAAAATGGGGACTGCGGAGGTTGAGGTAAACGCTCAGGAGATGGTATAAACAACAAGTGCATAGGGATTTATTGCCTTTGCCTACCACCTTTTTCGTTGAGTTAGGCGAATACATTGATTAACTTTGAACTATGAAACGCGTTTTGATAATTGCAGGTCCAACGGCTGTGGGAAAAACGGCTGTTGCCGAGAGAGTCGCGGAAAAGCTTAGCGGAGAATTGATATCGGCGGATTCAAGACAAATATACAAAGGACTCGATGTAGGAACCGCAAAACCCAGAAACTCAGAAATACCATATCACCTTATAGACATAGTAACTCCCGAAAAGCGCTATGATGCGGCGCAATTCGCAAGGGATGCTCAAGCGTTAATAAAGCAAATCTACGATAGGGGAAAAATCCCGATAATAGTCGGTGGAACGGGACTTTACATAAGAGCACTTACAGAGGGAATTTTTGAGGGTAATTTCAGGGATGAAACGGTACGAGAAGAACTTTTAAGGCGCTGGCGGGCTGGCGAAAATCTATACGCGGAGCTGATGCGGGTGGACCCTGAAGCTGCAAAGAAAATCGACCCGAAAAATTTTGTCAGAATTCAACGGGCACTCGAGGTTTACATCGTATCGGGAAAGCCAATATCATACTGGTGGAAAACCGCAACCAAAAAACCGTCCGAATGGAAGTTCGTAAAAATAATCCTTAACAAGGAAAGAAAGGTGCTCTACGAACGGATAGAAAAGCGGGTCGATGAAATGCTTGAGGCTGGCTGGGTCGATGAGGTTAAGAAGTTACTCAAATCGGGGGTGCCGGAGAACGCACCGGCATTCTCTTCAATAGGATATAGGCAGGTCGTGGACTATATTAAGGGTAAGCTCTCGTGGGAACAAATGAGGGAGCAAATTATTAAAGCCACAAAAGAATACGCGAGAAGACAGCTTATCTGGTTCAGGAAAGAACCCGGTGCGGTGTGGCTCGATACGACCGGAAAAAACCCACAAGAGGTCGCTTTGGAAGTCATAAAAATATGGCGGGAGACCGAGAAAAATGCTTAACGAAATGTTCAAAGTAGCAATAAGGAATATTTTTGCGCAGAAATTGCGAAGTTTCCTCGTGGCGTTAGGAGTAGCCATAGGAGTCGTTGCGGTGGCAGGAATGATTACTGCTGCGATATCACTTCAGGGGGAACTTAAGCGCTCGTTCTCAAGCCTTGGACCGGAAACATTCACAGTAATGAGAATATCGCCGATGAATTTCATGCAGGGACGAAGAATGCGCAGAATGAGAAAACTTTGGCGCCGTGAAAGGCTGAAACTATCATACCTCGAGCCCCTGAAAAAAGGCTGTGAGTCATGCGAAAAAATAACTCCTATAGTAAAATATTATCGTTACGCTTCATACGGCAAAAAGAAGATAACCAGCGTACCCATAGTAGGTGTCTCGCCGGACTTCAATGGTCTTGGTGAGTACAAACTCTGGATAGGGCGCTTCATCACACAATTCGAGGTAGACAGAAAACGGCATGTATGTGTCATAGGTCCGAGCACTGCGAAAGAGCTTTTCGGCGATTCTGACCCCATAGGGCGCAGGATTAAAGTAGCCGGAATACCATTCACAGTCGTGGGTCTTACCGAACCTCTTGGCAAAGTATTCGGTCAGGATAAAGACAATATAATAATCGTTCCCATTACGACAGCCCTTCACCATTGGTGGGGATTCTGGGGCATAATGTTCATAGTCAAAGCGAAATCTGGTAAACTCGAGCAGGCAAAAGACGAAGTAGTAGCTGTCCTTCGCCGATTACGCCATCTCAAACCTGCGGAGGAAAACGATTTCGACATATTCACCTCAGACCTTATGCTAAAGTTTTTCACATCAATCCTTGCGATGGTTTACGCCGTGGGAATAGGAATCGCACTCATAAGCCTCGTCGTTGCCGGCATAGGAATAATGAATGTCATGTTCGTTGCGGTTTCGGAGCGCACAAAAGAAATAGGGATAAGAAAAGCATGTGGTGCAACACCAAAGCTAATAAAACTCCAGTTCACCATTGAAGCTGCTGTTCTCGCTTTCCTTGGGGGACTTCTTGGATTAGCATTCCTGTCCATTTTAATAAAATTCATTGCTGGAAAGTTGCCGTTCCAGGTGTCACTAAACCCCAAAGTGGTTGTTTTCGGGCTTTTGTTCTCATTTGCTACTGGGGTTTTATTCGGATATTTCCCCGCACGGCGAGCATCACAACTGAACCCCGTGGACGCACTCAGATGGGAGTAAAATGAGCGAAGTCGAACATAAATTTCCGATGAGGATTAACAAATATCTCCAGCTTTTCGCCGGGCTATCGAGAAGACAGGCTGACCGCCTTATTAACGCTGGCAGAGTAACGATAAACGGCAAAATAGCACGTTTGGGCAAACTGGTAGGCAAAAATTCCATCGTAAGGCTGGATGGCAAAAGAGTCAAACCCGTAAAGCCATACTTCAGATACATAATTCTCAACAAGCCCGAAGGATACATATGTTCCCGCAGCGGTGAAAGGACAGTTTTCGAGCTTCTGGGCAAAGTTGGCGATGGGCTTTTTTATGTCGGAAGGCTCGATGTAGCTACGACTGGAGCATTAATTCTCACAGATGATGGCGCTCTGGCTAATCTTCTGGCAAGAAGTTCCGCACCACGAGTTTACGAAGCAAAACTTAACGAACCTCTCCCCAAAGATGCACAGGAATTGCTTACGCAAACGCCTTATCTCGATGGCAAACCTGTGAAAATAAGCCATGTAAAGATTCGTGGAGATAAAGTTGAGCTAACGCTTCACGAGGGTCGATGGCGGGAGGTGCGAAGACTTTTCGCTGCATTGGGGGTAAAAGTAGTGTCACTCCACAGGAAAAGCTTCGCTGGAATAAGTGTAGATAACCTGAAAATCGGCGAGTTCAGAAACCTTCTTCCAAAAGAGATAGCCACCCTTCGTGAATACGCGGGGCTTAAAAACCGCTAAAGGGGGACATCAGTATGAAGGATGAGTTCGAAAAAATTCTTGATAATGTCCGAGCCATAGTTGATTCCGAAAAATCCAGAAATGAAAAATTAGCATCAATATGCAGACTTCTTTATGACAGCATACCCCATTATGACTGGGTGGGGTTTTATCTTGCCGACTCCGAACACCAACAGCTAATATTAGGACCATTCATTGGCGAACCTACGGAACATGTCAAAATATCTTTCGGTAGCGGAATCTGCGGTCAGGCAGCCGAAAAACTTTGCACCTTCGCCGTTCCCGATGTAACCGCTGAGAGCAACTATCTCGCCTGCAGCCCAAAAGTAAAATCAGAGATTGTGGTCCCCGTGATGAAAGAAGGGAAAATCGTCGCTGAACTCGATATCGATTCATACACGCTTGATGCTTTCAAATCTGATGACAAGGAACTACTTGAACAAATCTGCCAGTGGTTCGCAGAACTATTCTGATTCCAAAACAAAAAGCCCCCTTCATTGCGAAGGGGGCAGGGACGGGGGAACAACGATCTATATTGAAGGGGTTATTTAGAGGATTTTGGACTCATCATCCTGGGTCGACTGATAAGGTCCATGAGTTTCTCTCGCTGTTCAGGTGTTAGGACATCCCTAACATCGAGAAACATGCGCAGCCGTCTTAGTTTTAGCGCATCACCTTTCTCAAGCACTTTCTTAGCTGCGCCCTCAATTTGAACCCTTGTGGCTTTGGGGTCGCTCGCGATTTCCTTGAGGTCTATAATGCTTTTTTGAAGGTCAGCTTTAAGGTCGACCATGTCTTTCTGTGCATCGCGGCGTATTTCGCGTATCTTTTTCAGCTGCTCCTCAGTAAGCCCGATCTCCTTTGCGAGCTTTCGGATAGCGTGAATGTTCATTCCGAAGCTCCAATCCCCACGGTGAAATTTGAGGGGCTTGCGATGATACTTTGGTGGTGCCGGTGGTGGCGGAGCAATGGCTTGCGCTGCTATGACCCCAGCAAAAGCTACAATGGCTATTATTATGATTGTCTTTCTCATTTTCATCACCTCCTACTCATCGTCTTTTCCTTATGGGTCTTCTGGGTTTACGAAGAAGCTCGAGCATTCTTCGTCTAAAAGTTTGTTCAAACAAAATATATTTAGCCTGTTGCTGCACAGTTAATATTTCCTTTATTCCGTTCCAAAGTTCATCATGAGCCTGCGCCTTCTTTTTGTTAAGTGATTCAAGCTCATTTAGTATGGGAAGCAGCTTTTTCTCCTTTGCGTTCTTATCTACCAACTCACGAAGGTCCTTTATAAGTTCTCGGGACCTCTGATTTATCGAATCCATAGTTTTATGGTATTTTCTCATTAGTGGGAACAATTTTGCTGCTTGCTCATCGCTGAGGTCAAGAGTTTCGGTCAACTTCCACATTTTTATGGTAAGAAATTTATCGCGCGATTGAGACGACCCTTTGCCTTGAGGCTGTGCAAAAACGAGCGCAAAAGCGATTAACATTGCAATTATTATTAATGTTTTCGCTTTCATATTAATCCTCCTTTTATTTTAAAGCGAGTTTTCAAGCATCGATAAAATTTCCTCCCTTTCATCGGGAGTCAACATGGAAAGGAGCTCTGCATCGTCGACCTGCTCCGCAACTAACTCTATCACCTCGTCTGGCTCCTCCTCAACGAGCTGAAGCAACAATGTATCCGCTGAAACATATGCAAAATCCTCGTATAAATCGTATTCGCTAATCTCAACAGGGAGTACTATTTCATCATTTTTGTGGAACCCAATGTTTAATGTTGCGACCAGTGCCAACACTACTACAGCAGCCGTCGCAATGGC
>JAGGRZ010000113.1 GCA_021159335.1 bacterium | reverse complement strand
ACCGCCGCAACAGACAGCAACGACGAATCCTCTCCGGGAGCAGCAATAATCTGCATTCCATAAGGAAGTTCACCATCGCGGTGAATAGGGATGGTTATCGCTGGTGAGCCGATAAGATTGGCGATAACTGTGAATGTATCCTGAAGATACATTGAGACTGGGTCCTCGAGTTTTTCGCCCAATTTAAATGGCTTATTTGGCACGGTTGGTGTAATTATAAAGTCAAATTTGGAAAAAATATCTCTGAACTTGTTGCTGATATACCTTCTTGCCTTCTGAGCTTTGACAAAGTATTTCTCCGCATAACCGATGGAAAGGACGAAAGTTCCCACCATTATTCTCATTTTGACTTCATCTCCGAAACCCTCACTTCTTGTGCGATAATACATCTCCTGCAGTTCTCTAACACCTTCAGCGCGAAAGCCATATCGGACACCATCGTATCGCGCAAGATTAGCCGATGCCTCAGCTGGCGCAATAATGCAGTAGATCGGAACTATATATGAAAGCTCAGGAATGGATACCTCGTGAATTTCAGCGGGAAGTTTTTCAAGAACCTCTTTAAGCCGCTCTCTTATATCCTCATCAACAAATTTATCGAATGACTGCTTTAGAACTGCTACCTTTGGTTTCCTTCCATCCCAAAAATCAAGTTCAACTGGTGGCGGCTGCTCAGAAATCATGGAAGCATCCTTTGGGTCAGGACCAGCAGTAATTTCGTAAAGCAATGCAGCGTCCCGCACGCTCTTTGTAAGAAATCCTATCTGGTCGAATGAACTTGCGAAAGCAACCAACCCAAACCGTGAAATCCTCCCGTAGCTCGGTTTGAATCCCACTATTCCACAGAAAGCTGCGGGCTGCCTTACCGAACCGCCAGTGTCCGAACCCAGTGCTGCAGGTGCCATCCCGGCAGCAACCGCAACAGCCGACCCCCCCGATGACCCACCAGCTACCCTTTCAGGGTCGTGCGGGTTCCTTGCAGGACCAAAATACGAGTATTCGGTGGAAGACCCCATAGCGAACTCGTCCATGTTCGTTTTGCCAAGTATCTTCGCCCCCGCTTTTTTCAACCTCAAAACCGCCGTGGCATCGAAGGGCGGGACGAAATCGGAAAGCATTCGCGAGCCGCAGGTGGTTCTTATACCCGCTGTTACTATGTTGTCCTTTATGGCAAGAGGAACACTCGCCAGTGGAAGGTCTGCCTTAAATTCCTCGCCAAGCAAACCCTCGTTTATGGTTATGAAAGCGTTATACTTTGGATTCAGTTCATAAGTGCGCTCGTAAAATGCTTGCGCGACTTCCTTTGGCGAAAGTTCACCTTTTTTTACGAGGTCAACAAGCGTTTCAAGCGTTAATTCGTGGATATTCATCTGGTTCCTATCAGCAAGCAGTAATGTTGTTTTGTAGACAGATTCCCCAGCTACTTAATGAGCGCCACTTTTTTCTGCATGATAACGCTTCCGGCAGAGGCGCGGATTATATATATGCCGCTTGTATTTCCACTTGCATTCCATACCAGCTCGCCGCGAGAACCAATTTCTCTGCTAAGAATCACGCGTCCTGAAAGGTCGAGTATCTCTATTTTACCCTCACAAGGGAGAGAATACTTTATGCGACAATTAGCGTTGAACGGATTGGGAATAACGCTTAATTGCGGCTTTAGTGGTTTTGAATTCTCGTCAACGAGTATGAGGTCGCGTCCAAGAACAACTGTTGCCTTAACAAGATAATCATTTACTATTATCTCCTCCTCGGATACCACCACATACCATGTTCCAGTGGCGGGCACATTAACCACTAATCTTCCGTTTTTAGCTCTGCTCTGATATGCGTATGCGGTGAACGGAGAACCAGCGCGGTATAACTCAAAGTTAGCGCTATCGCAAACGAAAACGCTTACCACGCCACTATCGCGCTTGAAAGAATAGGTCCCTTCCTGACTGTCAAATATTCCTGGACCGCGAATGTATTCTTTTGGTGCGCTGAAATCGACAAGTATCTGCTTCACCCTGCTTGGTGAGGCTGTCGTGGTCACATTAAGCGAGGGCAGCTCACCAGAAAGCCTTTTGGAAACCGTGTATTTAGCACCAGCGACCGCTTTCCTGCTGCCAAGCGTCGGAAAGGCGTCGACCGTGCGCGGAGTCGTGGGATAATTCCCGACCGGCGAGTCTATTCGATAATAATAAACATTGCTGTCGCCCATCTCGATAACAACCTTGCCGTCAACGCCCGTAACCCGTATGTCCGCCACATAAAGATGGGTTGAGTCGTAAAGCGATGTGGAGGCGAACAACACATGCGCGCCAGGAACAGGATGGTTGTTGCGGTCGAGGGCTTGCACAACCAGAGTGCAGACTCTTGTATACGCAGGAGCGCGGTTAAACATAAAACCATCTCCGCGCCATGCAATAACACTGCTTAAATTCTTGTTGCCACCACGGTCGTGGTCGTATCCTCCTTCCGGCATTACTATGCGCGTGTTTCCGCCCCAGCGGTCGACCTGATAAGTATGCCATACATCTGAAGGTAAAAGTTCGCCAGCCAATACGCTATCCCAGAATTCATTCCAGACATGGTCCTGAAGAAGGCTGCCGACACAATCTATAGGCAAAAGCGCTGTCCGCCCACCAGCTGCAAGAAGGTCTTGAACCTCGCCACAGTTGCCACGATGAATGTATGCTATTTGATTAGGCTGAATAGGTCTAACCGTCGTCGGGCGGTCGGGCAAAATCTTCGAAACCCACCAACCCAAAACATCAAGTGCGCTATTCTCAGGACCTATAGTTCTTGTTGAGGGAAGACTCGTATCCCGTCTTACCCATGCTACTATCGGGATTCTCATTATATCGGAAAGCAGCGGATAGCCTCCCGCTGTGTAACTGTGTGATGGGTCGGGGTCTGTCCAAAGGTATTCGCGCCAGAAATAACCAAAAGTCCTCTGTCTGTCGTCGGATGGTAGGTCGCGGTCCTTCGGCGCTTCATCAGAAAGCTTGGGATGAACAACAAACCAGTAATAAATATCTGGCGGTATAGTGAACCACGATGTGTCCGTTCGCGATGCCGAAACAACTCTATACGATGTGGTGGTGTACCAATCCATATTTGCGTGAGTTCCATGCTCCTCAATCCTAACATAACGAAGAGAATCTGCGAGTCTGTATATCCAATCCGCATTTTTTCGCAGAAGATTAGGGTCGAACCGCGGGTCAGTAAGTGCCTCGACCGACATGTGCGCAACGCAAAATGCTACTTCGTCTCGTTCCTGCCAAGGTGCATTGATTATAACTCTGGCAAGCCTTGAGGCAGTATCAGATGATGCAGCATTAATGTGCTTAAAGGACTGGAAAAGGTCGTGCCTGAGCCATTTAGGCACCGAATCCAAAGCCTCGTAGCAAACCGACGGCAAAGGTGGTCTATCGTCGATAAAATTTATCGTGTTGGAATCGAGGTTTATTTTAAAATAAACAGCTTCATCAGCTGACAATACGGTTGTGACTGAGTCTATAGCGTATGTATCGGCGAGCGAGGGAAGAGTTGATATTTTTGGGGAAGGCATTTCCACTATATATGGACTCGTCCCTTCGGAGGCAGGAATAACCTCAAGTTTTTCGCGCGGAATCTTTGTCGTTATACCCTCACCGAAAGACAAAACAACCCAAAAAAGCAAAACCAATACCAAACCTAACTTCCTCATCTTATCCCCCTTTTTTATTCTCGACTGTAAATAATTAAGTTTCAAAAAGTAAAATGGCAAAGAAAATTTTTGTGGGCATCATATTTTGCCTATTGTTTTCCTCTGGGCATGAAGATAATTATCAGGATGGCTATAATTACCATTACTGCTGCGCACACGATGTGCCATGGAAAAGTCGCCAGTCGCCATGGACCGTAAAATGTTACTGCGGCGGCTGTAACAAGCAAACCCACCATAGCAAGGTTAACGAATGAGGAGTATTTAGTGGGGTTGGTGGAAAGAATTATAAAGAAAAGCCCTATGAATCCTACTACTATTGCCCCTATTTTTATGAGGAAACGAGTCATTAACTCGCTCGTTATGTCCCCAAAAAGTGAGCAAACGGCTATCCTTATTATCTTGAAAGGCAACGCGGCAATGCAAAATTCAGCCACCATCAAGATGCCCAAAATCAGAAGAACTATCTTTATTGTTTTTGAATTCATTCACTCCCCCGGTTTATAGGTTTATTCCTCAAGCAAAACATTCCGCAGAACTTTGGCAAGATTCTGTACTTTGTAGGGCTTAATAAGAACACCTTTGAAACCATAATTTTTGTAGTCCGATATTATGGGGTCGTTGGAGTAGCCACTTGAGGCTATTACTTTTGCGTAGGGGTCGATCTCAAGTATCTTCTTTATCGTTTCCTTACCGCCCATGCCCCCTCGAATGGTGAGGTCCATTATGACCACTTCGAACGGTTCGCCCGCTTCCATTGCCTCTTTGTACTTCCTTATAGCTTCCTCGCCATCGACTGCGAACTCTGTGCTGTAGCCCATGCTGTCGAGCATTAAGCCAAGCACATCTCTTACTGTTTCTTCATCCTCCATAATGAGAATCTTTCCCTCGCCGTAAAGAGCCCGCTGCTCTTCGCGCTTCTTCTCGGGTCTTTTTGTCGGTATGGCAGGAAGATAAATGTAAAATGTTGTTCCTTTACCCAACTCCGATTCCACTTCTATGTGCCCGTTATGGTTCTTTATTATCGAGTAGCATACAGCAAGTCCGAGACCGCTTCCTTTGTGTTTTGTAGTGAAAAATGGCTCGAAAATTCGTGGGATGTGTTCGGGGGGAATTCCTATGCCGTAGTCTCTTACAGTTATTTTTACATATGGTCCTGGGTCGAGCTTTGTTTTGTCCTCAACCTTTATTTCAACATTTTCGGCGGAGACTTCAACGACACCGCCTCGTGGCATGGCATGGTCCGCATTTATTATTAGATTTCTTATTACTTGACCTATTTGTGCACGGTCTGCTTCTATGGTCCATAGGTCCTCGCTTATGTTGAACACGGGTTTAACATTGGAGCCTCTTAACGAGAACTCTGTAACCTGCTTTATTAGTTCGGGCAATTCTATAACCTCTTTTACTGATGGCATGCTTCGAGCGAAAGTCAGAAGCTGGTTCGTAAGGTCCCTTGCCTGTTCAGTGGCAGCCTCGGCTTCTGTGAGAAGTTTATAAAGCTTATCTCCTTCTTGTGTGTAGCTTTTGGCGAGCGAAATGTAACCCATAATTCCCATGAGAATATTGTTAAAATCGTGCGCTATGCCACCGGCCATAATCTCGAGGGAGCGAAGCTTGTCAGCATGAAGAATCTCCTTCTCATACATTCGTTCCTTGGTTATGTCTCTGAAGACCATGACGACCCCTAATATCGTGCTATCGCTTCTATGTATCGGTGCGGCGCTGTCGCTTATTATTTTTCGTGAGCCATCCTTGCAAACGAGTATTGCGCTTTCAGCCACATGTATTGCGCCGTGGGTCTCGAGGGTTCTTTTTACTGGGTTGCCCAGCGGTTCTTCAGTCTGCTCGTCCAGAATGTTCAGAACTTCCATAATATCCCTGCCTATGGCCTCCTCTTCGCTCCAGCCGGTGAGCCTCTCGGCGACTTTGTTCATCATCTGGATTCTTCCATTGGTGTCAGTAGTTATAACACCATCGCCGATGGACCGCAATGTTACCGCAAGCTTTTCTCTCTCGGATTCGAGTTCTTGTCGAACTTTTCTTTGTTCAGTTATGTCCTCCACAGTCCCGAGGATAGTCGGGACGCCATTTAGAATAATCCTTGATGCCAGTATTTTGACCCATTTGACCTTGCCCGATTTGGTTACTATCCTGAACTCGTATGAGGCCGGAACATCTTCTCCTCTGAGCCTTGCCGCTGCTCGCGAAGCCACCACCTCATAGTCATCAGGGTGCACTATATTTTTTAATTTCATATTCTTCATCTCACTCAGGTCGTATTCTGTTATCTCACATACTACAGGGTTAGCGTAAATAAAAGTGTCACCTTGAAGCAAATAGACTCCGACAAGGTTTTTCTCCACCAGTGTTCTGAATAGTTCCTCGCTTTCCTTGAGAGCTTCTTCGGCTTTCTTACGCTGTATCGCCATAGCTATCTGGTCGGAGACGAATTGAATTATCCGCTTGTGTTCCTCGGTGAAGCGCACTCCCTCTTTGTAACTTTGCAGGACAAGCACTCCGATGGTTTCACCATTTATTTTTAGGGGGACACCGAGCCAATCTATTGATGGCGCTCCAACAAGTTTTATCTCTCCTTTTTCCGCAAGTTCCTCGGTAACTTCCGGTGATGCCAAAAGGGCTTCGTTGGTTCGTATCACATAGGCGGTAAGAGTTTTGCCGAGTGGTATTTCACCAGGGTTTTCATCATATTCGTCAACAAAATAGGGAAATGAAATTGTGTTTTTCTCAGGGTAATATAGTGATATATAAAAGTTTTCCGCGGGCATGAGCGTAGATATAATGCTGTGGATTTCTTTGAATAGCTCATCAAGGCTCTCGGTGGTGTGTGTGGCTTCAGAAATTTTGAATATGGCTTCGTTTATCTTTCGCATCTGCTCTTTTTCAGTTATATTTTCTGCAACCTCGACAACACCTTTTAGATTTCCATCGGCATCAAAAATGGGATAAGCTCGAATGTACCAATCTAATAACCCGGGTTTCATTACCATACCCTCACAGGGCTCACCTGTCTCAACAGCCTTGACGACGGGGCAGCCGGGGCATACTTTATCCAATCCCATTAATTTGTAGCAGTATTTTCCAATTATTTTTTCATACGGAATATCAAGATATTCTGAAGTAGCTTTGTTAGCCCATATTATTTTCATATTAGGTTCATGGTAAATAACAGCTTCAGACATTGAGTTAAGAATCGCCGACATTTGCTTGGATGTGTTCTCGAGGGCATTTCTTAGTTTACGCTGCTCAGTAATATCTATCTGGATTCCCCATGCACCTGTGAGTTTGCCCTCCTTAATCATCCCGAAGAAACTGTTTATGAAATATTTATCGTTGCCTGAGGCGTCGATTTCGTGGGATTCGGCGTCAAAAGTTTTGTAACCCGATTCAATAAAATTTTTTAAATACTCTATATTAGCAGGGTCTTCAGGAATTAGAAGTTCTTTGAGCGGTTTGCCTATAATTTCTTCCGCCCTTTCATAGCCATACATTTTGGCCATTGCGTCGTTGCACTGCTTGAGGTAACCGTAATCGAACATAAGCTTTATCTGCTCGTTTATTGGAAGGTCCACTGGTATCGGCTGCTTAGTCTCGAAGTACCAAATCCCTATATT
>JAGGRZ010000112.1 GCA_021159335.1 bacterium | reverse complement strand
GGGAACCTCCTTTGTGTTCCTAAGTGCCCTAAAAACCATAGAGGTTCCCGAAAGGAATTTTTGGTGGTTTTTTGGGTACTTATTAGAGCAGGTATGTTAAATAGGGAAAAGGAAAGCATAGAAATAATGAGGTTCCCGAAAAAGGGGTGTTAAGTTTCCTATAATGCGTAAAAAAAGATGGGTGCTGTAAGAAACATTGACCCGATTTGAGGGGATTGCGACAAAATGTATTCTATACTTCTCACCTCATAAATCCTATAAGGAACAAGTAAGAAACATTGACCCGATTTGAGGGGATTGCGACCTTTTCACCTCCTTTCTTTACTTCTACTGTCTTTTTCTCGGTAAGAAACATTGACCCGATTTGAGGGGATTGCGACCTCGCTTCTTGCTTCCCTATACTCTTTTGAATTTGTGATACTCTCGTAAGAAACATTGACCCGATTTGAGGGGATTGCGACTTTCTAAATTCACAACTTTGACAGAGACTCGGGACTGGAATGTAGTAAGTAAGAAACATTGACCCGATTTGAGGGGATTGCGACTAACTCACTTTTTTTACTTCATATATTCTAATAGGTATTGCTACGTAAGAAACATTGACCCGATTTGAGGGGATTGCGACACAAATTTAAATATTCACTATTTCAATTGTGCTAGCATCGTAAGAAACATTGACCCGATTTGAGGGGATTGCGACGCAAATTCTTAGGAAACCGATACCCTATTTCTTCCCAAAACTCAGTAAGAAACATTGACCCGATTTGAGGGGATTGCGACAATAATAAAAGCCCAATCGCAAGATAAATTTATTCCTGGGTAAGAAACATTGACCCGATTTGAGGGGATTGCGACCAATTCATTACCTTCCCTAGTGACCTTTACATCTTTTTCTGCGTAAGAAACATTGACCCGATTTGAGGGGATTGCGACGTTTGCACCATATAGTTCCTTTATCTATCCAGCCTAAATAAAGTAAGAAACATTGACCCGATTTGAGGGGATTGCGACCTCCCTGCATTGCGAGCAACAGAGGCGCTGTTCCTCGTAAGAAACATTGACCCGATTTGAGGGGATTGCGACTTCCTGCAGTTTTGTAAGCTTAGATGTTGCTTTACGCTCCCATGTGTAAGAAACATTGACCCGATTTGAGGGGATTGCGACTCTTTAACTACTTCTGCCTCAATTACTTTTTCTTTCTCTGTAAGAAACATTGACCCGATTTGAGGGGATTGCGACTAACTCACTTTTTTTACTTCATATATTCTAATAGGTATTGCTACGTAAGAAACATTGACCCGATTTGAGGGGATTGCGACACTCTTGATCAGAAAGCCTAACCTTTTCCTCCTCCTCAGGGGGGTAAGAAACATTGACCCGATTTGAGGGGATTGCGACTTCTATTGCCTCCTTCTTTTATATATTTCTTTTACGTAAGAAACATTGACCCGATTTGAGGGGATTGCGACAGGAAAGATTTATTTAGCTTTCCTTATTATTGCCATTTACCGGGTAAGAAACATTGACCCGATTTGAGGGGATTGCGACTGGAATTTAATTGTGAAGTGCTGTCCTCCAAAACCTTTGTAACATTCGTAAGAAACATTGACCCGATTTGAGGGGATTGCGACTTCCTGCAGTTTTGTAAGCTTAGATGTTGCTTTACGCTCCCATGTGTAAGAAACATTGACCCGATTTGAGGGGATTGAGACGGCAGGCTTACGCCTGAAGTGATTTAGTGACTAGTGATTTAGTGAGTTAGAAGAAATTTAGAGATTTTGTATAAGTGGCTTATTAAGTGCAGA
>JAGGRZ010000111.1 GCA_021159335.1 bacterium | reverse complement strand
CCTCTTCCATCGCGCTGCCATCGAACTCATCACCGAGAATCGGAAGGGTCTCAATTATGCCCTTAAGTATCTTCGCCTCCGGGGATTTCGGGTCATGTTGAACCCAGTCATCACGGCTTATAAGCTTGTTCTTGGCAGTGTAATTTTTCACCCAAAGTTGCGAAATTTCGGGATATGCGCGCTTAACGATTGGATGTCCAAAAAGTGCAGCCAGCTCCTCACGCCTGAAACCTGTAGCGTAAACATCGAACACCCTCCCAAGCAAGCTACTAAAAGCCAAAGGTGAAACAGAAAATTCTTCTGACACAATGTTGAGCCCCACAAATCCGAATTCGAGTTCAAGCAAAGGAGCGTATTTGGCGGGGTCAGGAGTAATCACGGCTATTTCGTCAGGAGAAAGGTTCATCTCAAGCGCCCATAATTTCGCAAGCTGAGCAGTGAATCTTGCCTCTCGCTGAGGGTCGGGAAGGCGAAGAAAGTAAACATCGTCATAACAAGTTTCTAACTCACCGTTAAGCGCTTTTACCAGAGGGTTGCTCGCGGATTCGGATGAGTTTATAGTCACGCCGAAAAGCTTCGCCAACTTGTCTATAGGGCTGCGCCAGAAGCGGGGATAATGCGAGTATGACAATGGATAGCTTATCGTAACATCGAATTTCTCAGCAAGCGCTTTGATAAATTTTTGCTGCGGAATGTTGAATTCAAAAAAATCGTGGAATACCACTGACTTTTTGCCAGCAAGGATTTCTGGAACAACGCCGGAACGCAAAACATCTGCAGAAAGCGAAAAAACATCCTCAAATGTAAACAGACCAAGCCTTTTAAGCTTTTCCCTGAACTTTTTGAATTCCTCTGCTGCCGCCCGAGTTTTCCTGCCGATGTTAGCTTTCTTGTTTAGTTCGTCCACATCACGCCCGGAAAGTATGCCAGCGTGTTGCATAGCCTCGAAAAACTCAAGAAGCTTTTCCGTAAAAACGGGGGTTCTATAACCGCTAAACGAGGAAAGGTAATCACTTTCTATCGCCACCGAATGCGCTACAGCAAACAAAATGGTCCTGCTCGCCATAGCGTATTCTGGAAAGAGCTGTGAAGCCAGTTTACGCGCCAGTCTCTCAAGGGTTACGATTCGCCAGCCGACGAAACCACTCCCATCAGGAATATGCTTGAGTAGCGTTTCAAAATGGCTTTGATAGGGCACTACTACCAACGCTTCCTCTGATAGGCTGGGCTTTATGCCGAATTCAAACCTTACTCCCGCCATCGGGAACCTCCGCTACTTTTCGGGCGAAGATAATATAAGTGGTGTGAGCGACCATTCTATCGGTGGGTCTAAGCCGCTGCGACACTGGCTTGTATCTTCGAAGAAGAATTTCCTCTACTTCAATGCAGGCGAATTTCGCGAATCGCTCGAAAGCCTCAAGAAGACTTATAATCTGATTAGCAGTAGGAAGCACCATTGCCAAAGGCGCACCCGGAACAAGTGACGCCCATATAGACTCAAGATAAAGCCAAGGCTCCCTGACATCAATGAATGCCGCATCGTAAGGTCCACCCTCAATACCCTCCGCTATATCGCCCAGCTGAAACCTGACGAAATCCGATAGCCCAGCTTCGGTGACATTCTTCTTGGCAACTGACAAAAATTTTTTATCCCGTTCGTAAGATACGACTTCTCCATCGGGCGCAACAGCATTGGCAAGCACAACGGTCATCGCACCTGAGCCAGCGCCACACTCGAAAACACGCATGCCGTTTTTAAGCCCCAATCTAAGCACAATATAACCCGATTCCTTGGGATACACTATTTGAGTCCGCCTTCTAAGCTTGTACATTATCACATCGTAAAGAGTTGGCGAAAGGACTATGTATGGAGCGCCCATATGCGTTTTCGCGACTATTCCAAAAGGTTTGCCCACGAGCGCTTCGAGGTTAAGCTCGCCGTTTTGCGTCGTGAACTTTCCTTTCGATGCTGGCACAAGGTGAACCCTTTCAGGTTTCCTTGCGTCGACAATCAGCAACAGGCTGTCGGGTTTTATGGTGCTACCCATTTTTCACGAAATGTCTTTTTTGTATTGCTCGACGAACCATCGATGTGCCTCAAACGCTATCGGCGGATGATTATCCAGCGGGAAGAACTCCGCATCCTCGGCATCGTCGGAGCTTGAAAGCTCACCCCCCACCACCTCCATCTCATAGCCCACCAAAAGCACCATCTTATACTGTGGCGAAGGCTGGTTTCTTACGCCAAGGAGTCGTTTTACTCGTCCATCAAGCCCGGTTTCCTCTCGAAGCTCACGGATTGCGCATTCTTCCGGAGTCTCGTCTATCTCCAAGAATCCACCGGGGAGGGAGTACTTTCCTTTTGCTGGCTCTACGGCGCGTTTTACGAGAATTATTTTGTTCTTATCATTTGGATGAGGCACCACGAGTGCAGTCGCGGGTATAGGATTTTCATAAAAAACAGCCCCGCAATCGGGATTGGTGCAAACGAGACGCACCCTTCCTTCCAACTCCCGCTCCTCAAGTTTTGCTCCACAATAGGCACAGTATTTTTTGCTCCTGTAATGCAATTTTCCTCCCGTCACATTCCAAACTTACGAGACAGATAGCATTCGTTCAATAGCAGTTCTGGCTTTTTTCGCTATTTCATCGGGCACAACCACCTCGTAAACATTCTCCTCAAGAGCCATAAGCACTTTGGGAAGCGTTATAAGCTTCATGTTCGAGCAAATAGCCCTTTCAGAAATCGGATAAACCTTTGCACCTTTTATCTCATCCTTAATCCTCTCTATTAATCCGACTTCAGTTGCTATTATGGCAGGCGTATCAGGGTGTTCCTTTACATATCGGTACATTCCGCTCGTCGAGGCGATAAAATCGGCTACTTCCTGCACCTCAGGCGGCACCTCGGGATGCACGATAAGCACAGCTTCGGGATGCTCCTGCCTTGCGTGGCGAACATTCTCAAGCGTTATGCGGTCGTGAACATAGCAATTCCCCTCCCAGCAAATAATGTTTTCCCGTCCTGTCTGCTTCTTCGTGTAGTAGCAAAGATTCTTATCCGGGACGAAAATTATTCCCTTATCCTTCGGAAAATATTCGACCACCTTTACTGGGTTTGCGCTTGTGCAAACTATGTCCGACACCGCTTTAACCTCGGCCGAAGAATTTATGTATGTGACAATAGCGTGGTCGGGGTACATTTTTTTGAACTCCAACACTTTATCAGCAGTAGCGTACGCAGCGAGAGGGCACCCAGCCTGAAAATCAGGGATGAGAACCGTGCGCTCAGGATTAATTATCTTGGCAGTCTCAGCCATAAACATAACACCGCAAAAAACGATAACCTCAGCATCAGTCTTACTTGCTATTTTCGCGAGTTCAAGGGAGTCGCCTCGGAAATCGGCTATCCTCTGCACCTCTATTCGCTGGTAGTTGTGGGCAAGAATCAAGGCATTTCGCTTTTTTCTTGCCTCGTTGATTCGCTCAACGAGTTCTTCCTCAGGCAAATTAAGATAATCCCAGAGTCCCATTTTTCCTCACCGCCTTTTTTGTCGATTGAAATAAGATAATCTATTTCACCTTAAAGAGTAAACATTTTTGCATTTAATTTACAATTTGCAAAATTATGAATGTAACATTTCGCTACAACTCCCATCTTGACAAATCAAAGAACGCGATTATATTAATAATGTAACATGATGTAACATTTTGCTCGGCTCTTTCAAACAAAAGGAGATTTAAGTGGGGATAAGAAACAATGGAGTAAGACGGGTCAATGTTCTCTCGCTTCAGTTCATGCCCGCCGAAAAATTTGTCGAAACTTACGAGAAGGCATGTCGCGGCGAGGTCGTGCTTGTTTCAATTTACGATGATTTCGACGACATGGTTGAGCATCGTTCCCCAAGGCTCGAAAGGTTTATAAGAGAACATCTCGACGACAGGATTTCGCTTCTCATGCGCAGGATGCGCGCTCTTGTGCCAAGGTGGAGAGCAGAAAATAACAAATCGGACAAAAAGGAAACAAATGAAAAGGTACTCGAAAGAATATAAGCAAAAAGCACTACAACTGCTCGAAAGAAACCATAAGGGCGATAAACCCGACTTTTCTGCCGTATCCAGCGAGCTTGGCGTGCACAGCGATACTCTTAAGCGCTGGTGGGCTGACTATAAACTTGCGCAGAGCAAAAAACTTCGCGACCGCATAGAGGAAGCTATATCCAGCATGTTGGCACGCATAAAGCAGCTTTCCGAGGAGTCCGAAAACCTTTCCGAACTTGCGCCCGTGGTAAAAATGCTTTCCGAAATCCTTCAGCAAATAGAGCAGGAAGAAAGTTTTGAGGCGTTCTGAGCGGCATTACGACGGGAAATTTATGGCATTATCCACAATCACGGAACAATCTCCTCGCCTTTTTTGGCTTTTATCTCGCGAAGTTGCTTTCGCCACTTTGGGATTAAATCCTTCAAAATCTTAGAATGCCCATCATCGGGAAATTTGTCGCACCATTTCTCAATCAAATCTATTAGACTATCTATGGGAAGCCCATTAATTTCTGTTAGCTCCTCGTTCAGGCCATATCCGATGTAGCCGAATAAAACGAAGGGCAAATTCTTTATCCACGGTTTTACCTTCTGAAACAACGAATCCGCAAGCTCAGGATGAGTAACCTCCAAGGAGAACAACTTATTTATCAGTCCAGAGGATATGCTTTTTATGTCGAAAATAAGCTCAGGATCGTTGGTGAAGCTCCAGTCAACTTTGGAAAGAATTTCATACGCCTTCTCGTCCACATCTATCTTTTTCGGCGAGTAAACTTTGAATAGCCCAAGGTTGTATAAACTATCCTGTTGAAATAGTTCGTCAATTTTACACACAAAAACAAGATAAACTTTATAATTATTTTTGATATAAGTGGATATTGAATCGTTTAATGAACTAATATTTATCAATTTTATGTCAGGTCTAACATTGTCCTCTTCCTGAACACGCTTGTACATTTCATATTGTCGATCCAGAACCAAAAATACTGCTCCGCTGTCCGGGATAAGGTTTAGAATTTGGGAATATAACATTTTCGCGCGGGAACCATTTTCGCTGGCGCGCAGGTTGGAAGTGAGGATTAGAACAATTAAAAACTTAGTAATTTTTTTATAAATCATGGTTTTGACTCCTTTTTATTCCTCTTCTCTTTTTCCTCGAGTTCTTTTCTAAGCTTCTCGCGAAGTTCCTGAAGTTGCCGCTGGCACTTTATTACCTCTTTAGTACAAAGAAACCCATTATCCTACGGATTAAGCTTATTCTTCTGTTTTAGTTTATAATATCTTTCTCTTTCCATCTCAAGAATGCCTTTTATCAAAGGATACAGGAAAACATCCTCATTCCTATCGCACCAGTCCTGCAAAATGTCCAAAAGAGTGTCAACACTCATATCGTGAACAGAGGTCGTGTCGTTGTCCAGCGCATCATCTATTATGGCATCAACTAAAGTAGGAAGATTTTTCAAATACGGCTTTGCTTTTTTCACAATGCTATCTGCTTTTTGGTAACTTTTGTTTCCGATAGCTATGTAAATGTTTGCGATAATGTTGCCTATTTGCGCTGAATATGAGTATTTGTGGCCACCATAAAAAAATAGTGGGTCATCAAAACAACTAAGGTCACATTGCATTAGCAATTTGTATGAAGTGTCAATAAAGCTCTCTGCAGATGGATTATATTTCTGAATTAATCCATATATAGAGAGGCTTTCTGGAACAATATAGGGTGCTAAAGCACTACATAAGCCCATAGTATATATAGGTTTTTGTTTCTTTAATTCAGGCAATTTGTCCATTATCTCTTTGCCCGTAAGAAAAATTTTAAGTTTGGGGTGAGTTCCTGTCTCCTTACATATCTTAACCAGCGTATCGTAAAGCACTGGCATCCGAAGTATGAATATTGCATCAGTATCTGGCACGCATTTCAGTACATTTTCCGCAAGAACCCGCCACGGGGACTTTTGCTGGGATAAGGCCGAATTGGTAATTAGAAAAATTATTAATATAATCAGGTAAATGCCTCTTTTTGCCATCTTAATATATTCCGATTAACCTGTTTATAAACTCATTAATGAAATTCTTTACTTCCGTCCCATCCGGGTCAAAAAAATCATTAAAAAACTAATCACAACAAGCAACTATCCACACACCTCTCCC
>JAGGRZ010000110.1 GCA_021159335.1 bacterium | reverse complement strand
AAAGGAAAACCTTTCTAAATAAAAGTTTTTGACATTTTAACAGGAGGGGGTTTTTTTATGTCCCCCTCCTAAGGTTAGCCCATAAAATAAGAGTTCGGTTATTCACCTCTGGGCGTACCTATAACGGTGAGAACTCCTTTTATTCTTCCGTTAGTAAGACCATTTGACTGCCAAACTTGCACTGTATAAGTAGGGTCATCTGTGGGCGACACATCATCTGTAGCAGAAAGTGCTACTGACTGGCTCTGATAGAAAACAAGGTCAACAAGATACACTACACCAGTTGCGAGGTCACTTGTACCATCATTTATTGCTATATTAATAACTGCTCCACCACTTCCGCGCTTATCATCTACTGTCCCCGTGAAGTTTATGCTCATATACTCTACCCCACAATCAGTTATGGAAATGGATGCCAAGTTTTGTCTTGAGGCTGAAGTACCCGTAATGTCAGTCATAGAAGTTACCGCAGCCTGCCATATTTTAGCACCAGTAGCACTAGCTATAGGACCAACACCAGTTACGAGAACATTTCCTGAACTTCCGTCAGATATGTCTTCCAGGGCAACTGCTACTACTCTATCACCAACTCCAGCAGCTTTCAAATCACCAGGATTAGTACCATCAACAGTTAATGAATCGCCAGCACTAACGCCACCATGAACAATAGCTGATATAACTCCTGCGTTAACTATTACCGCCCACTTATGCGTGCCATCACCTTCAATCATCGCTATAAATCCTAAAGCATCTGTACCAGCATCACACGCTACCAATGAGTCCTCGCTATTCATTTCCACTACATCACCTATCGCAGGGCTAGAATAATCAGATAGGTCTATCGGTACAGCATACTTAATCACGCTCTGTGCTCCCGCGAGTGCCACCAAAAGCAAAAGCGCACCCATAACTACAAAAATCCGCCTCATAACAAAACCTCCTTGTTTTAGGTTTTAGGTTTGGATTTCAAAATCATTTTTTTAATTAAAGTTCTTCTCAGCTTTCACCTCCTTTTTTACTTCTTAACTTCGATTACCTGTAAATTTCCTTTCACGAAACGCCCAGCATAAAGAGGCATTCTGAACGCCCTCGCTCTTACGGCGTAAGTATGATTCCCAGCCGGGGGGGTATCAAGGGCGCTTAATGTAACAACTCTATCGGAATATGTCAACAAATTTACCATAGCCATCCGCTGCGATGTCAGTACTAACTCCGATGATGTTCCAGGGTCGCGAACAAGCTGCACCTCGATGGCAGCACCCTTAACGCTGGCGCGGTCATCAAAATTTCCAGTAAATGTTATCATTACAGCACTTCCTGTGCCAGAGGCAGTATATGTTGCCGAAAATAGATTCAAAAACGATGTATCATTTATTGTTATGGCGCTTCCAGTGAAATCGACTTTCATGAAGCCCTGTCCCTCTATGTGCTCAGCGGAAAGAGTGCCAACTCTCGCTGTGCCCGTTATCCACATATTAGCGCTTTGGGCAGCTGTATCCTGATTCCATATGTAGTTCCCGGCAGCCCCGGGCCATGGTGTTATCGCACCGTCGACCACAAGATTTCCAGTGATATGCACATCACCACCAATAACTGCACCGTAACACGCTCCACGGACAACGATACCCGTATCAGGCGCACAGGTGGTAGCTGATGTATCGGGATGAATGTACAAACCTCGCGCTGTTGAGGTCCCGGCTCTCACCTCGAGTCCATTAACACCAGACCGGTCGACAAGGATGCCGCTTCCCCTATTATCGTGAACATAAATTCCCGGACCACCTGTTGTACCTACTACAAGTCCCGCACCACCATTAGTATCCACTGTATCTATTATCGTAAGAATTCCGAGATACCCGCCCTTATCTCCTCTAAGGGTCTCTGGTATTCCAACAGTGTATAACGCAGTATCAGAATAAAACGCTACATTAGTTGTCTCAGCATATATAGCCCTGAAGGAATAGGGTGTTGCCGCAAGAAGAATTCTTGGTGAAAGCGTCTCACCATCAACATCAAGTTCCATGTAATAAAGTGTATCGAAAGAGATATTTAATGGCGATATTGTTCCTAAAAGAACATCGAAAAGTCCCTTTGTGACCACCACACCCGGATGGAACTCAGACCACAATGCAGTGCCGCCAGTATCTTTATCATAAATTCTAAAAGTAATATTAACGAGACCATTTATAGCAACACCGCTTGTATCCGTCAATTTTCCCTGATAGTTGAGAAAACGGGGTGGGATAGCAGTGCATAAATTAAAAGACAGTATTATCGATATCACCAAAGTTATTTTCATAAAGAACTTAATCATAACGCCAAAACCTATTTTATTGTTTAAGTTATAAAGATTTTAATTTGCTTGTCAAGTTATTAATATAATTCTTACTAAATTTCTTTTAGCAACATTCGTGCCACCCAAAACTTATTTAATAGATAAACTTATCGCCTCATTTTTATCGAAAACATCTTAATTTTTGCAAAATGCAATTAATATTGCGCCATAAGAATTCCGAGAACTAGCGAATAAAATTTTGTTTCGTGAGGGTCGGCTCGCGATGTTAATACAATAGGTATAGGTGTCCCTGCAACTATAGCAGCGCAACGGGAATTAGCAAAATACTGAAGCATTTTGTAGGCTACATTAGCACTTTCTATGTCAGGAAACAATACTATATCAGCATCACCAGCCACTTCCCCGCCTATCCTCTTTATTTCCGCTGCCTTCCGGCTTATAGCATTATCAAAACCAAACGGACCATCAACTATTGCACCTTTTATCTGCCCCCTTCGATTCATGATAGTCAGGATTGCTGCATCCTCGGTAGCTGGCATCTTGCCCGGATTAACCTTCTCAACCGCTGCAACACATGCCACCTTAGGTTTCTCAACACCAAATGAATGGACAACCTCGATGGCATTGTTGATTATCTGAACCTTCTCCTCCAGCGTTGGCGCAATATTTATGGCTGCATCTGTTATGGTAAGAAGTTTGTGATAGGCTGGAACTTCGAAAACAGCCACATGCGAAAGAAGCTTTTTGGATTTGTGGTGAATCAATCCCTTTTCTTTGTCCAGTATCGCTTTCATAAAATCCTTGGTCGAGACCAAACCTTTCATCAGCACATCCGCCTCACCGCGCTTTAGCATCTCAACGGCAACGCGAGCAGTCATTTTCGAATTCTTTTCCTCGACTATCTCGTAGTCATCAACATTGACCCCGATTGAGCTTGCGGTTTTCTTTATCGCTTCAGGGTCACCAACAAGGATTCCGTTAGCTATATTGTGTTTTCTTGCGTCCTCGAGAGCAGCCAACACCTCTGCTTCAGCGGCATCAGCAACGACAACGCGCATAGGCTTTTGGCTTTTTGCCATATCAAGTAATTCTTCGAGCTTTCTCATATCTCCTCCCTAAGCATCAAAATTTTTGCATCGAAAAATAACATAAACCAAGCATTAATTCAACAGATTTTCAAATTTTTACTGAGCCAATCCAGAGTTTCGGGTCTTCTCGCTCCCTGCCTCTTCTTATCTCAAAATGCAGGACTGGAATGTCGTTAAGCCAATCACTTTCTGCGACTATTCCTATTTTACTGCCTGCTCTAACTTTTTGACCCTTGCGCACAACTGCATCCTCGAGATTGCCATAAATCGAGTAGAAACCACCATCATGCCTTATTATAACTACATTTTTATAGCCCGGAAGCCATACCACATCGGCAACAACACCATCCGCAACGGACTTGGCATATCTGTCGCTTCCAGCTACAATGTCAACTCCAGGATTAACGAACGAAACACCAAACCTCTTATCTTTTATGTTGCCGAAATCTCTTACGATCCTGCAATCCCCACCAACGGGACAGGGCAACTTCCCGAAAAGCTTTCCAAATTTACCGCCGTACTTCCTTCTCTCTTCAAGTAACATGACAAGTTTCTTTTGCGATTCTTTAAGCTTTGCAAGCAATCGTTCGTAACTCTTCTTCTCTCCTCTGACACGGGAAATAAGCGAGCGATACTTCTTTCTCGTGGTCCTTAATGAGTCAACGAGTCTCTTTTGAAGCGCTATAACACAACCAAGTGAATCCCTCGATTGAGCCAGTTTCGTCTTCAGCCTGCTTAAAGCACCAATCTCTCGCTCTAAATTCTCCATCTCAGCTTTTCTGTATGAAATAAGAGAGGATAAGTAAACTATGCTTGCCGAAACATCCTCGATTGAAGAATCTCCGAGGATTATCTCTGTTATATCAGGCTCTGGCAGCATGTAAAGCCTTCGCAACACGAGAAGATATTTTTTCCATTGCAAATGCTTTTTCTGTGATAGTGCGCTTATAGAATCGCTTATTAAACTAATCCGCTCAGTTAGCTTCTTAGCTCTCAGCCTTAAGGTTTGGAGAATTTTTTTCTCTATTCTCTCCCTTCTCTCCAATGCATCAAGTTTTTCGGCAATAAGTGATTCTTTCGCCTCAAGTTGCTTAATTTCGGACTGGACCTGGCGAAGTTTTGCAAGATTTTGTGACAACCTATCAGTGGAAAAGACTACGGATATTATTATAAATAAGAAAATAAATAACTTCTTATCATTCATAATATTGCCTCAATTTCATCAAGTATTTTAGGAAGAACAATACCGCACTTTTCGAAAATCGAAACATTTGCAATATCAGTTACTGGAGTAGGCTCAAGATTTACCTCAATAACTTTGCCGCCATGATTGTAAACTATAAATGGTAGCTGTGCTGCCGGAAAAACAATCGCTGAAGTTCCTATCACTACCACCGTATCCGCTTCTTCCGCAAAGTCAAATGCATCGTTAAGTTCCTTCTCGGGCAATGGCTCGCCAAACCAGACAACATCAGGTCTTAGCAAAGCACCGCAATCAGGGCAAAGAGGTGGTTCTTCGTATGATGACTCACTGTTCCGAATGAAAGCACAGACGGTGCATTTCTCGCGGAAGAGATTCCCATGAATTTCGATCAACTTCTTATTCCCTGCCTTACGATGTAGATCATCCACATTCTGAGTTACCACGAGAAAGTCGTCAAAAAGTTTTTCAAGCCTTGCGACAGCGTAATGTGCAGCATTAGGCTTGACTGAAAGCGCCTTTCTGCGTCTCTCTGAATAAAATTTCCAAACAAGCTGGGGATTCCTCGAAAAAGCCTCTGGTGTAGCAACATCTTCAACGCGGTAGTTCTCCCACAATCCATCCTGCCCACGGAATGTTGGTATTCCGCTTTCTGCTGATATCCCAGCACCAGTAAATACTAAAAGCTTCTTGGAGTTGGCAATTATGTCCGCCGCCCGTTTTATCAGCTCATCGTTCATAATTTCAATACCATATTAAAAGCAAGTCTTCACTTACTTTATGAATCCTCTTTGGTTCAATAATAAAGTCGTCCGGCATAAATCTTCTATGAATCTGAAGAATAGCCATTATGCCCCCGTCGACTTCGCTAAAAAGCTTTTGAAAGGAAGCAATGGATTTTTCCATAATCTCCTTTTCGTAAGGCGGTGCGGCAAATATTATTTCATCACCAACAACTATATGTGAATCGAGCCAGCTTATCGCGTCCTCCTGAACTATTTCATAACCGTAATCCGAGAGACCAGCAGCTCTAATGTTCTTCTGAACGGCCAAACAAGCCCTTCGCGATTTATCCACAAAAACAACATTACGAGCCCCCCTTGATAGCGCTTCTATCCCTACTGCACCCGTTCCAGCGAAGAGGTCAAAAAAGTGAAGGTCTTCAATGTCGCCAAGAATTTCAAAAAGTGCTCTCCTAAGTCTTACTGGAGACGGTCTTACCCCACTCGGAACCGTGCTCAATCTTCTGCCCTTAGCTATTCCACCAAGTATGTATATGCCACTCATAATTATTTACTCTAAACAATTTAAATCCAATATCAAGCAAAAGATTATTGTCGAACAACACCTTACATTCGGAGCATTTACCTGCGTAATTTCACGCTCTTTATGCCAATTCCCTTCAATATCTCGCCCACCAGATACATTGAACCTGCAACTACTATAGGCTTTTCATCACCCGATAAATCCTTTGCATTTAAAAAGGCTTCAAAAGGATTATCCACCACAAAAACTTTGTCAAATCCGCTTTCCTTGGCGAAATCAGCGAGCAACCGTGGCTCGTACTCCCGCAGCGAAGATGTTCCCGTAAAAATGATCTGCGAGCTAACGGGAATCCAAGCTGATATCATTGACTTATAATCTTTGGGTCTGTTAATTCCCACCACCAATATAGCTGGAGTTAAATTATAGTTTGCAAGTTCTGTCGCTAACGCCTTTGCTGAGGGCTCGTTGTGCGCGGAATCAAGCACTATCACAGGCGAATAGCTTATCAATTGAAATCTTGCTGGAGTTAGCGAATCAAAAAGCCCAGCGCGAATGAATTCCGGCTTTATGCCAAGCTTTAAAGCTGCAAATGCCGCAAGTGAAGCATTTTCAACCTGAAACCGACCCGCCACTGAAAGTTCAATGTCAAGCCATTCATCATTATACATTAGCCTGAATCTGGTTCCACGAAGTGAGGAGCCAATAATTTCTGCGTTAAAATCGCTACCAAAGACAAAAAGTTGCGCATCCGCTCTTTTTGAGAAATCCATTATAACAGCTATTACATCGTCTTCCTGACTCGCCGAAATAACTATTGAATTCCTTTTGATTATATGCGATTTATCGGTAGCAATTTTCACCTTGGTGTTGCCAAGTCTTTCAGTATGGTCGAGGCCTATTTTCGTTATAATAGCAATATCTGATTCGACAACATTCGTTGCATCATACTTTCCGCCAAGTCCCGCCTCGACAACTGCAAAGTCAACGTCCAAATCACCAAAAAGCCAGAATGCAGCCGCGGTTAGAACCTCAAAAAATGTGGCGAACTCTTTTGGCCGAGGACCTATAACATCTTTTATTACATTAACGGCTCGCGTTAGGTCGCTTTCGCTCACCTGTTCACAGTTTATACATATGCGTTCTCTAACATCGATTATATGCGGTGACATGTATGTTCCTACTTTAAATCCAGCTCTGCGCAGAATGTTTGATAAAAATATTGCCGTAGAACCCTTACCTTTCGTGCCCGCAATGTGAATCACCTTGTAAGATTTGTGTGGGTTACCAATCTTTGCCAGCAATTCAGTAATCGAATCGAGATGAAATTCCGGCGGGCTTTGACGGGTTGCATCACGCTCGTAACTGTAAAGTGAGTTAAGATAATTTAAGGTTTTAGCATACTCATCGCTCATTTAACACGCTCAATCATTGCGTACGCGTTGTGGTTGTGAATGGATTCTGAACTCTCAGCCTCAACCTTGAAGTAAGTTATCCTCGAATCGTCCAAAAGTCTTCTTGCGATGTCGCGCACCACATCCTCCACGAACTTAGGATTATCATACGCCTTTTCGGTAACGAATTTCTCGTCGGGACGCTTAAGAAGCGAATACACTGGCGCACTCGCTGACTGCTCTGCAATCTCAATAAGCTCCTCAAGCCATACGAATTCCTTATACTCAACTTTTATTGTGATTATTGCACGCTGATTGTGTGCACCACGGTCGGAAATCTCTTTCGAGCATGGACAAACTAATGTCACAGGAACCGACGCACCGAGAATAAATTTGTACGAATCAGAATACCATGCCTCAAAAAAACCCGTGTACTCAAGCAACGACTCCTCACCACTCACCGGTGCCCTCTTGAGTATAAAGTACGGAAAGCGCATGGAAAGATGAGCACAACTGGCTGAGAAAACCTCCTTCATCTCCATCAAAACAGGCTTTAGCTCCTTGTAGGCTATCTCCCCTCGATACTTGTTAAGAATCTCGACGAATCTGCTCATGTGGGTACCCCGATACTTTTCGGGCAGGTCGACAAACATCGAAACCGTAGCAACTGTATCCTGATATTTGTTCGTACGGTCAAGTATTTTTATGGGATACTTTAGACTTTTAATCCCGACCATGTTAATTTTTATCTCTTGGTCGGGGCGCTGTGATTGGACATCTTTCATAATAACAATTTTAGTCAAGATACCATGATTTAACAAGAGGATTATAAATGCTTTTCATAAACATACATTATTCTCGCTCTTTATGAATGCCTGAATTCTTATTTATCGGGTGCGCAAAAATGATGAGAGCATACATACAGGAAATTAGCCACGAAATTCTAAACGCGATAGTTGTCGGGAATGATAACATCGTTTATGCGGTTGTAATAGGCGACCGCAAAATGCCAGAATGGATTTGCAAAAAGCTAAAAGTCGTAAACGGCGAAAATAAAGCCGCGAAACAAATTATGGAATATCTCGAGGGCTTAAGAAAAAGTTTCTCAGTAAAGCCTGTATACCTTATCGGCACGCCATTTCAAATAAAAGTCTGGGAAGAGACGCTAAGGATACCATATGGTAGCATAGTCAGCTATAAAGCATTAGCTGAAAAGCTTGGGATTCCAAAAGGTGCAAGAGCAATAGGAGCAGCTCTTGGCAAAAATCCAATACCAATAATCGTGCCCTGCCATCGAGTATTGCGCTCAGACGGCAAAATAGGAGGCTTTTCCGCAGGCATTGAAGTGAAAAAACGCCTACTATACCTTGAAGCTGAAAGCAAAGATTGACCACGCTGATTTTTATCGTAAATTATGCTCTATGGAGGCGCTATGAAATGCAGACTGCTAAAATTTATTCTGATAGGGATTTTTGCGCTAAGCTTGCACGCCCAGCAGGTAAAAAGAAACGATGCTATACGAATAGCATTAAGGTCAATAAAGATAGCGCAAGACGAGGCAACAATTCTATCACCGGTGCCCAGAGATTCCTTCCGTTTGCGTCTTGTCGATGTTGCCCTTGCAAAACCCACAAAACTACCCGACATTGCCGACAGCTTATTGGCGGAATTATCCGGCAAAACATACTATAAGCTCATTAAAAGCCTCGCAAAAATATTAGACCTATCACCAAAACAACCTGTGGTGGCAAAAAAAATCGCCAAACACCCTTGGGACAACTATCCTAAAATGTCGCCAAAGATAAAAAGAACACTTTCTGCCATTTACGACGCTATCTTAGCATCGACTGACAATCTGACGATAGCTTATTCAAAACTTGATTCTGCGCAACTTGATACTGTTTTGACGATGCCTATAGAACTTCTTTCTCCATTTGAGCGCAGGATAGATAATCAGATTAATGCTGCCACGGCGCTCGAAAAAGACATAGTAGAACTCGAGCAGGAAAATCGTGAAGTAAGATTCTTCGAACTTGCTCAACGAGTTAACCAACAAAAAATATTTGATGCCGCGAAATTGGTTTTCCAAACCACATTGAATGCGATATCTCAATTAAAAACAGTAACCTCTATTTCGGGAACATTAACTGTTCCGGATACAATGGCGTTCGGCGACATCATATATTACGCTGAAACCGAGATTGGACCCGTTATAGTAGGCGGTGTAGGCCCGACATTTTACCTTGGACCCTTCGCCATAATAATAGACCTCGGCGGCGACGATAATTACCTTTATCACGCTGGTGGTACTACCCCAAAAATCCCCGTTGCAATAAGTATAGATCTTGGGGGCAATGACCTTTATTGGTCCGATGATAAGTTCTCATTCGGAAGCGCGCTTGGCGGTGTAGGAATACTCTACGATGCGGAAGGGAACGACATTTACCGGGTAAATAACATGAGCCTTGGCTGTGGAATTTTTGGCTGGGGAATATTATGGGACCACAAAGGTGACGACACTTATATCGGCGGCGGAGTAACTATAGGCGCAGCTTTCATGGGTGGCGGTGTTTTGATTGACGACAGCGGATTCGACAAATATCAATCCAACATCTACTCACAAGGCTTCGGTGCAACAAAAGGGATAGGTTTATTGCTCGATAAATCGGGAAATGACTCGTATACATGCACTGGAAACATCCTCGACAGGTTGCATTATGCAGACCACTATCTCTCACTATCGCAGGGAGTCGGCTACGGCTATCGCCCCATCGCATCAGGTGGTATCGGAATTTTAATAGATTTTGATGGAAATGATGTATACTCTGCAGAGATTTTCGCTCAGGGAGCTTCGTATTGGCTGGGTTTCGGATTGCTTTACGATAGGAGCGGAAACGACCAATACAACTCATTTCAATATTCCCAGGGTTCGGCTGCTCATCTTGGTATTGGTGTTCTCATCGATGAAAATGGGGATGACACTTACGCCTCGACCGGAATGTCTCAGGGTTGCGGCGACGACCTTGCAGCAGGTTGCCTAAACGATAGAAGCGGAGATGATAGCTACCTTGTGCGAGATATATCCCAGGGCGCTGGAAACGCCAATGGAATAGGATTGTTGATAGATGAAGGAAATGGAGATGATAGGTATCTGGCGGGGAACGAATATAATGTGCGCGGTTATGGTAACTGGCGAAAGGAATTCGGCTCGATAGGCATAATGCTGGACCTTGGCGGTAATGACTCATACAACGGCAAAGGCAAAAACGGCGCATTCTGGTCAAATTCTTCTTATGGCGTGGGAATAGACTTTCCACCAAAACAGTAAATTTCGTGGGAAATGAATTATTCTTTTAAAATAGTTCTCGCAATCCTTGTATTACTAACCACGCTCATCGGGGCTGAACGGGAAACGCACATAAAAGAACTGTTCGCAATTGCTACTATAGGTGACGCAAGATTAAGCCAGCAAAGTCAACAGGCAAAAGTCAAGCTTTCGTCGTATGGTGGGGAAGCTGCAAAATTCCTCGTGACTCAACTAAGACGAATAAACCCTTTAAAATTTGAGACCGCCAAAGAGGTTCTTACGATGATAGGCGATGATGCATTGCCTTATCTCGTTGCAGCTCTCTCGGATACGAGTCCAAAAGTATCGTCCGCAGCCGCCGAAATACTCGGTGCAATAAAAAGCAAAAAGGCAGTTTCTCCTCTCAAAATAGCAGCGCTTCATGGCGATGTTAACCTTAAATCTGCGGCGTGCTGGGCACTCGGAGAGATAGGCGATACCAGTGCTGTTGATGTGCTAACCCAAGCGCTTTTTGACACTTCTGCACTGGTAAGAAGAGCTGCTGCCTACTCGCTCGGTCAACTCGGATGTTGTAAAAATATGGACGCGCTTATTGGACTCCTCTCTGATGGGCACTACTCAGTTAGATATGCTGCTTTTGACGCTTTGCGCAGGATGTGTACACCAAAACTAAAGGAAAAAGTAAAGTTGCGGCTTAAAAATGCTAATCCACCTGAGAGAGACTTTTTGATAGTTCTACTCGGCTGCTTCGGTGACGAAGTAGAAAATGACTTAGCGTCGTTTGTTCAGAGCACTAATTACTTCGAGCGCGGTTTTGCATGCGAGGCGCTGGGCAATGTGAGAGGTAATTACAAAGTAGCGAACATACTCAAAAAAGCATTGTGGGATTCGTCCCCGTTCGTGAGGATGAAAGCTCTGAGGGCACTCGAAAACCTCAAAAAACCACATATCCTCAGATGAAATCGCCGGCAAAAACACTATTTTTTATTCTATTCATTCTGATTGGAAATCCACTTTCTCAAAACTTTAACTATTCAAAATCCATAACTCTCGAGGAACTTATCAGTAAAGACTATACTAATGAAACCCAAAAATGTGACCTTGCCCTGGTTCTTTCTGGTGGCGGCGCAAGAGGAATAGCCCAGATAGGAGTAATCGAAATCCTCGATAGTGCTGGGATAAAACCTGACATAATAATCGGGGTAAGCATGGGCGCCGTGGTTGGCGGATTGTATTCTGCCGGCTATACGCCCAAGGAACTCGACTCCATTGCGCGTTCGATAAACTGGGTCGAACTCCTAAGCGACATACCAGAACGGTCAATCATGCTACAAACCCAAAAAGAGACGGAAAGCAAGTATTTTTTGACGATAAGATTCAAAGCGGGCAAGCTCCTCATCCCTTCCGGATACCTTGCAGCGCAAAAGCTTCTCAACAAACTAAGCGAGCTTACGGCAGCAGCAACAATACGAAGCAAAAAGAATTTCGATAAACTCCCGATAAGGTTCAGAAGTGTTATAACCGACCTTACCACTGGCGAAGCTATAGCATTGCGAAAGGGGAATCTTGGTGAGGCTATAAGAGCATCAATTAGCGTCCCGATACTTTTTATGCCTTACACCATCGATTCGTTTTACGCTGTTGATGGAGGCTTACGAATGCCCGTGCCCGTTGAGGTTGCGAAAAAGCTTGGCTGCAAAAGAATAATAGCCGTTAACACAACCGCTCAACTCATACCAAGAAATCAGCTAAATACCTTTAACAAAGTCGCTGAGCAGACAACAACTATAATGCAACAGGACCTTATAGCAAGCGAACGCCTGCTCGCTGATGTCTGGATTGAACCCGACCTGAGAAACCATAATTCCACCGATTTCACTAATATTGACTCCCTAATCGAATGGGGAAAGGATGCAGCAAGAAAAGCGCTGCCAAAAATATTTGAAACAATCAAAAAACACGAACTTATAAAGATTGATACGATCATTTCGACACCTGAGATTCCTGGGCTTAAAAACTTGCTTAGAGGAACCATCACATCCAAAATGCTTACGGAGAAACTTGACTCGATTTTCAGAACCACGGCAGCGGAAAGCATGTTCTGTTCTCTGAGGGCGGGAACGCTCTTTGTGAAATTTTTCGGACTAAGGAGAAAATACCACTTGATTATTTCTGGTCTTGAGGATTTGCCAGGCAATGTTAACGATAGCAATTTTATTGATAACGCTGAAAAGCCTTTGCCTCTTAACAAAATACACGAAGTAATCAATGTAATTCTCAATAAACTAATTGATAATGGCTATCTTATCGCGCATCTCGACTCATTAAAACAGAAAGCGGATACGATGTTCGCATTCATAAATCCTGGAACCATAGATAGTGTGAAATTTTCCGGCAATGCCATAACGCGGGAGTGGGTTCTCAATTCTCACATAAAACTTTCCAAAGGCGATATATTTAACGAAGAGGCGATTAAGCAAAGCATAATGAATCTATACTCGACTGGACTTTTCAACTGGGTCAGCTATGACCTCACCACAAGTAGTGATAACAAAATAATTCTAACCATAAAGCTCAACGAAAAGCCCAACATTGCACTTAGATTCGGTTTAAGGTATGACGAGTTAAGAAAAGGCGAGGTAGCATTCGGCGTTTTCGACGACAACTTCATCGGCACGGCTTTAAAAATAGGAGCCGAATTATGGGGCGGTGAAAGAAGACAAAACCTAAAGTTAACCTTACAAGCTGACAAAATATGGAAAACGATGCTCGGATTGAGAATGTCAGTGCTTTTTAACAGGTCGAAATACGATCACTTCATCAAAATGGAAATAGCCAAAACCGATTGGGTGGAGTCATTCGGCACCGTTTTCTCGCTGGGACCGCAGTTCAGGAAACTGGGCAAAGTGGTCGTCGAGTTGGAATCGCGAAAGGTCGTCGTAAAAACCGTTGGAACCGACGAGAAAAAGGATTTCCTTATGCATAAATTATGTGCAAAATCCGCAACAGACACTTACGACAAACGCCAGTTTCCGACATCGGGCAAAAAAGTGTTCATGCTTCTCGAGATGAGTCAGGACATACTTGGTGGGCAGACATCATTCACGAAGTACTTCGCCCACATCGAATCAGCATACTCTGCGTTCTGGTTCACATTTCTTCCATGGTTCACCGCAGGACATATAGCAGGCACTCCCCCATTTTTCGAAAGATTTCGAATCGGACAAACACGCATGATTTGGGGATTCAGGGGCGACGAACTAACAGGTGACGACATCTTAGCTGGTGGCATAGACTTGCGAATAAATCTTAGAAAAAGGTTTAAGCGAAGCTATGTAATACTTGGCGGTTCGGCTAACAATATCTGGTCGAACACTCAACCCGGCAAATCCATAAAAACAATTTGGTGTGGCGGAATAGCATTAGGGCTTGAAACACCTCTCGGACCATTGCGTGTCGGCTGGGGAAGGTCAAATTTATACAGGTCTCATATTTTCGTGAGATTCGGGTACGATTTTTGAGTCAGACTCACATTTTATTTTAAAATCTCCTTCTTAAACTTACTTACGGCGATATGCGCCTGACGGGTCGGTTCGGGAATTCTATATCTCGTTGTAGTTCGCAACGCCCACTCCCTCGCCGCGTCAAAACTTAGAAGGTGTCCCGGGCTAACGAAAATCGGATTTTTGCCCGTTCTCGTTCTCAATACAACGCCTATCTTTTTCCCATCGTGATAAAGCCACGACCAAGAACCCTTCTCATAGCCGGGTTCATCGTATGTGCCGACCAATTTACTTTTGGCGCATCCTACAGTTGGAATCTCGAGGAAAAGACCGATGTGAGCTGCGAGTCCCAAACCTCGAGGATGTGCTATTCCCTGTCCATCGATCATAACAAGGTCGGGAGTCACGCTTAACTTCTCGAAAAGCTTTAAAAGAAGCGGCGATTCTCTAAAACTAAGCAAGCCAGGAATATAGGGCATTCGCACTTTCTCGAAGCCTTTAACAATGTCCACAACATCTAACGATGGATACTCAAGCAAAACAACGGCAGCAAACGCCCTACCGTCTTTTGAGAAAGCGAGGTCGCCAGCGGCTATAAAACGAACAAAGTCAGGTTCTCCAGCCACTATAACCCTTTCAGCTAACTCTCGTTGCAGCCTTATGGCATGTTGAATGGATGGTATCTCCCAACTATGGATTCTCTTTATCTCCACCTTCATCGCCCCCCAGAATTCTTTCGATTATGTCATCTTTGGCAAGTCCTATGTGGCTGCCTTCCCAATATATCTTACCACACCTATTACATCTCCAGAACCTGTCGTGAGTAAGATATGTATATCTTGGAACCAGCCCCTCAACGGCACTTTTTTCGACTTCTTCTATCCTGCCATTACAGGCTGGGCAACGCGTTAATCTCAATTCGGGCTTTATGCCAAATTCTCTTATAACCTCGCGAATCTGACTCCATAGTTTTTCAGCTCGAACGAAGTAGGCCATCTTTCCCGCTTTTACCGCGAGTTCACGGTCTTTAGTAAGTATTATTCTTCCTTCATTGGCTGCGCGAAAAATTATTTTCTCATCGTCATCCTGCGAAAACTCCGCGTCCTCACCAAATAGTCTTAACCACCGCGCAAGGCGGCCAAGCATTGTGTCAACTATAAATTTCATAATCAATATGGATAAAGCAAGGCTATGTGCCATCTGCCTTTCTGGTCAGGGTCGAGTTTCGTTAAGATGAACCCCCTTTCAAGTCGTATGGGACCAAATGGCGTCATAAATGCTATTCCGAAGCCACTGCTAACTCTAATATCGTTTGGATTAATGTCCTTCCACTCATCCCAGACCTGCCCCATGTCCAAAAAGACGGTGCCATAAAATTTCCATATTAATGGGAATCGAATTTCGGACGATAAAAGAAAAATCACATTTCCGCCCAGCATCGTGCCATCAGCAGCCTTGGGACCTACTGACAACTCCTTGAATCCTCTTATAGTATTCGCTCCACCAGCGGCAAACTTGTTAGTGGGTGCTATCTCAGCGGCAGGGAGTGTTCTACCTATAATTCCTGTCCTTATGCGAGATGCCAAAATAAAGTCGTGATAAAGTCTTATGTATCTTGCGAATGTCGCATCAATTTTGGCGAAGTGTTCGTCACCGCCGAGCAACCCACCCACGAGCTCAGTATTCACCCTTGCGAATGCCCCTTCGGATGGATTAAGAGGGTTGTCTCTTACATCAGCCTGAATGGTATATGTTATTTTTCTGGTTATATAAATCCCCTGCTGCATTTTTATCTCCATTGCTATGTCCTCTGGGACGCCGTATATGTCCACTCTTTCGTAGGTCGCGCCTATTTTGTGCGTCCTCGGCTCATCGTGGATTATAGCGCTTAACTCTGCACCAAACCGCTGAACTCGCCAAGGGAAATTCTGAGTCTTAAGACCTGGCTCAAAATAAAGCACGAGATTAGTCGGAATTTTCCTTCCTAATGTCCAGGGTTCGTAAATCGATGCCTCGTAACGATTGGATATAAACTGCCAATTTGTTATTACCTCTGCCTGAAGAAGTCCCTTCATCATTATGGATTGTCCGTTTCCGAAAACATTTCTATGCCCCCAATTCGCCGATATTTGCATCGTAAAGTCATAGTTTTTGTTGCCTCCGAAATCTATAGACGCACCATAAAAACCTCTTTTGCGCTCAATAACCCTTATTACTACATCCACCGTATCTGGATGCGACAAAGTGTCCGAAAGCTCTATGGATATAACCTTGAAGAGTCCCGTTCGAAAAAGTTCCTGTCTGCTTTTCTGAATAGCCGAATAGGAATACTTTTTTCCGCTTTTTATCGAAAGCTCTCTTTTAAGAAGGAATTTCTTCGTATTTATAAGCCCCTTATAGGTTATCTTGCCGAAGTAAACTACTTTGCCAGGCTTAACGCTGAAAACAATCCTTACCAGCGAATCAACTTTCCGATAACCGGCTTCGACTTCAGCGTAAAGATAGCCTAAATCAGCAAGATATCTGTAAACATTAAGTCTTCCGCTCTCGAGTTTAAAAGGCGAAAAAACGTCTCCTGGAGATAAATCGATAAGTTTTGCCAATTTAACAGTGTCAATCGAATCGGTACAACTCCAGTTTATCCTTTCGACGAAATATTTTTTGCCCTCATCCACACGATATACGAGGGTTACAACATCCTCTTTTTCTTTGTATTTTATCGGCTTAGCCTTTACCAAAACATCAAGATAACCTCTATCCAGATAAACAGCTGTTATGTTTTCAAGGTCTTTCTTAATTGATTTTGGGTCAGCCAATGGGAGTCGCTTGAAAAGCCGCATTGTCCAGGTTGGAACTGGTGTGACAAGCACTTTGCGAAGTCGCCACGAACTAACATGTTTATTGCCTTCGAATTCAATCTTTGCTATGCGTTGCTGGGAATTCGCGGTCAAGAACAAAATAAAAAGCGAAACAAACGCGATTTTTCTTCCTAATACTCCCATTTAAGATCAAGTTTTAGCTTATAGTTACCCTCCACATCCTGCTGGAAACCTATGTAAAGATTTTTTGATATTTTATACGAAAGCTCTATTTGCTGTCGCGGGTCTTCTGCTATAGTCTGCGTATAACGAAGATAAAGCTTTCTCGTAACGCTTTTGCCAAGGGTTAAGGTTAATTCCTGAGGCTTGAAAATGTTATTATTGTCGCCATATGTGGTTATTTTAACCTCGTCTAATCCCAAAGTCCTCTCCGCAAGTTTGCCAAGATTCGACTCTATGTATTTCTGAAGAAGTTGTCTTGTTTGCGACTGAATTCTTTCAGCCATACTCGTCGTTGATGTATCACCAGCTCCTATGAACAGCTTTACAATGTCCTCAGGAGTGAATTCACCGCTTGAACTGTACATTTTCACTTGAGGCGAATACAAATTCCCCGTTATTTTCAAAAATATTTCCTCCTGACCTATCGTGGTTTTTGCCAGGATATCAAGTTCTGGATTTATGGTGGATATGTCACGGAACCTTATAACACCCGATTCTATTTCGAATACCTGCCCATATAGAAAGTATTTTCCTGACTCAATCTTTAAGTCACCAAGAAACAATAACTTGCGATTATCAGCTGAAGTAATGTATAAATCTCCCGATATTAACGCTTCCATTTCGTTTGTTAAAACCCATATATTGTCTGATGATATAGCTACATCGATATTTATGGGTATTTTCATAGGTGCTGGAGAACTACTTCCAAGCTTTAAAATGTGTGCTTCGGAGGGTCTTAGGTCAGCTATAACCTTTAAAGGAAATCCTCTTAGCTCAACCTCGCCATCAACTATTGCGTAAATTCCCTCGCTGAAAGATTTAATAGGAAGGTTGTTCACGAACAAAAGCACACTCATCGAGTTTGATTTGTGTTCCCAAAGTCTTATATTGCCCCCACCGTGAAAGTTTCCTGAGACATATTTCTTTCCCGCAATAAGTTCCCATATCTTCCCAAAAAGCCCCCTTTGCTCAATAGGTATTGTGCGAATTTCACCGCTTACACTATCTATATAGATGATGCTATCCCGCAGTTTTACTAATAATGTCAGATTTCGCAGAGTATCGTCCAATACATCAGTTAAAAGCGCGCCATCTTCGAGAGAAATTTTTCCGTAAAGCTCCGGATGTTCCTTAGTTCCCTTAAGCTTTACATTAATTCCGACATTGCCGTCAAGAAACTTAGCATCCCCGGAGTAGCCAGCAAAAATGTTCTTGGCATTGCCATTTCCATAAACGACGAGGTTAAAGGTCGGACGCTTTTTTTCTATCAAAACATTTCCTTGAACAATCAGCGAATCGGTAAATTTCCTTAATATCGTTCTTTTAAACTTTATCGTGTCCTGACGAACCTCAAGCTCAACCCTTGCTGTATCCCAAGAAAAATTGCGTAGTTTCGGCTCAACCACCACCCCAACGAGAAAACCATTACCCTTGAATGTCCCAAGGTTGAGTTCAAGGTCAAACTCGGAAGATAGTTTACCACCTACAACATCCTTCAAGGGATATATTTGCTCTAAAGAAATCCCGTTTATTGTACCAACTATTTTCGCTGACTTCTTGCTGACATTCAAAGTATCCACAATGATTCTTCCGTCACCGAATGTGACATCGAAATCATGCGCAGCTAAACCCTCGACAAATCTAAGTTCGAATGGACTATTAAGCCGAACATCTGCCAAGGGCGAAAAAACATCGAATCCGTTAATGAGTGCGCTCTTATTTTTGAAATCGAGTTCTCCTGCACCGCTTATTCTCGTTTCCCCCGCAAAAATGCTTAGGTCCCTAACAAGCAAACCTTCACCGGTAAGATTGCCGGTAAGCTGAATTAATTCCACAGCTTTATTAGAGACAGACGAATTCTTTGCGATAAAATTAAGCCTTATGTCAGGTTTTCCATTTTTTATTTCGCCAGAAAAAGGTAAATCGCAATCCCTAATCACGAGCGATGATATGCGAAGGCTGTCTGATTCAAGCCTTCCAGAAACTTTCAGCTCTGACCCTGCTCCTGTTAAACTTGCATTGCCTCTAACCTCGCCTGTCAAAGGAACATTGCCACCCCCAAGAAGCCTTATTACTTCAGCAAAATCCCCAGCGCTAATTTCCAAATTCATTCTCGAAGAATCAGTCGTCTTAGTGCCTTTAAGTACAAGACGATTAAGTCCTGAGGTAATGTCGACGAAAAGCTCATTTCTGCCGTTCTTATAGAATTCAAATTGAGCAAGAAGCTGGCAATCTTTGATTTCGCGGTTATCAACTAATATTCGCGCATTCTTGGAAAACAGCGCCAGACGAGTTTTCTTCTCAATAAATCCTGAGTAGTGAAAATCCCCAGAAATCCTGATGTTTCCTACATTAAACTGCCGCAAGTCGAATTTCCTAAGGTTTTTGATTATACCTTTGTAGTGGAATGTATCTTTCCCTACCCGAAACAGAAAAGTTGCGTATTTCATTGGGGCACCCCACAAAGCGCCGCCATCAAATTTTACGATGCCACTTTTCGATGACTCATCATATGTAAAATGTCCTTTCTGGGTTGCAAGTTTAAGACCGAACAGGTCGCCATTAAAGGCAAATTTACCTTCGTAAATTAGTGAGTCCCTATGTTGTATGTTAAGGTCTGAAACACCCGAACCGCTCAAAATTTTTGCGCCGAGAAGCCTGTTTATTTCATCATAATCAACCTTATCTCCCACTATTGAAAGATTCGCAAATGTTTTACTATCAATAGAAAACGAATCGATCTTTATTTCAAAGTCAGATTTTGGCATCACGATTCTGCCGTCAGCATACAGGAACCCTTTGCTTATCAATGATTTACCAGAAATTCCAATAGTGAATCCATCATCGAGACGTGCAAACAGGCTGTCAAAAACAAATGATAAAGAATCGGGAGATGAGCGCAAACTCCCTAAAATGTAAACGGACCCCGTGCTGGAACCGTTAAATTTCACTTTACCATTCACAACTTGTATCGAATTAAACTCTATCCTCGGACGTTTTTTGGGCTTTTTCGGCTTTGGCTTTGTAACCCTTTTAGGAACG
>JAGGRZ010000109.1 GCA_021159335.1 bacterium | reverse complement strand
GTTGTTAAAGTTTTCCGTGGACAGAAATGGGACCCCATTCGAGAATTTTCGATTAAAGAGCTATTCAGCATAAAACATCTTGGAACAACGATTTTTGTGAGGAAACTAAAGTAGCACAGCGTTTTTTAAACTTGAAAATTTTTAGGCGAAAGTTATTTTAGAATGATGGGATTAAAAATTGATAAATATAAAATTTTATTATTAGTTTTTCTTGCCTGCTTATCTCGGCTTTATGGTCAGACGAGGGATTCTACTGTAAATGTTTATGTTGACACACTTTTCCTTGATAGCTGTTCGGTTGTTAAATTTGAGGTTTGCGTTACGCGGCGGGGGCTTTTTCTCAGAGGATTTGAGTTAGAGGACTTTCTTGTAAGCGAAAATGGCGAGGATATTCCGGAGTCACTTCTTGAGCAGCTAACATTTTGCCCGGGAGAGAGTTCGCAAGTTGATATAGTATTTTTGCTCGATTTCTCGACGAGCATGGACGATGAGGTTTCAGCTTTTTTCGATGCTATACCCTCGATGGTTTCGCAGCTTATGGACCTCGATTATCGAATAGCTATAGTGGTTTTCAACGGTTGTCCTGAGGAGATAAACGGCAAGTGGATTATTGTTCGAACCGATTTTTCGTCGGGTTCGTGCGATTACTCGTCGTCGGGACCTGACATTTGGGCGGTTGATTCGGCGCAATTTCATTGCCTTTTTAGGGCTACGGTAAATGATTTGTATTCATTGCCCGCAGTAAGCAGAGGTTCGGGCTACGAGGACCAATATGGTGCAATAGTTAGAGCCAACGAGCGATTGAGTTTCAGACCCGGGGCGAGGAAAATTTTTATCCTTTTTACCGATGAACGGCCGCAGGTGAATTACTATGTTTGTCGCCCGGTTTACGACCACACGAGGGAGGGGCTTGACAGCATAATAGCTTACTGCAATGCCAACAATATAATTGTTTTTCCTGTTACACCGCGAGATGGGGAATTTTTCAAGTCACCCTGGGAACCGAATTCGAGGCGGCATTATACTGGTTATGACACACTTGCTTCCCGCACTGGTGGCAGATGGTTTTATCTTTACAGCAGCGATTATGACTCATTGGCTTCGGCTATAGGACGGGAGATTATAGGTCAGAAATGCTGTTATCTTTTGCGTTACGAAACCGACAATTTTTGCACCGCCAGCAATATGATTCGAGTTGGGGTTGTATCTGAGGCTGAAACGCTGGGCTGGGATACGAGAAATTACATCCCTCCTTGCCCTGGGAGAAGTTCTCCTTTTGTGCCTTATCCTTGTGGTGGTATAACGACTTGCGAAAGGCAGGAATTTAAATTTGTCTTTGATGCGGAAAATGATGTGTTTCAGCTCGATTCGTCAACAGTTTCTATTGATGTTAACGGTTTGGTATACGACATTTCCTCTGATGAGCTTAGTTTTGCTGACTCTGTGATTATATTTACGCCACTTAATGCCTTCGCAGACGGCGAGACAGTTTGCGTTAGGATAGCGAATGCTTGCGACACCTTTGGATGCCCTGTTGAGACAACGACCTGTTGCGCTATAATAGATTTAAGCCCACCAGTTTTTTACGGATTATCGCCAACTCCTGGTTCAGTGGTTAATATAGATACTGCAAATATTTTCGTGTATATATACGATTCATTAGCTGGTGTCAACTGGGATTCTGTGGGAAGAGATAATGTTTCAGTATATGTTGATGGTGGATTAGTCGATTTTGATTTAATTGTGGAACCTCCAAAGGTTTCGATTCATCTCAGTCAGGGTGCGATAAGCGAGGGAGAACATACAGTTTTAATATGTATAAGGAATATAATTGACAAACCCGATTACGATTATTGCCCACCCAATAATTCTGATACATGTTGGAGTTTTGAGCTTTTAAAATATAGAGGTCCTATCGCGAGTATTATAAGGCCTTTGCCAAATATAGTTTCGGCATGCGTTAATCAGGATATAATAATCGAAGTATTTGATTCCGATGGCGTTGATTCATCAACAATATTGTTGGTCGTTAATGATGATACTTTTGATTGTTCGAGCCCTTATTTGATATATAAATCTGACACACTAATTTTTGAACCCCCTGATGGATACTGGCATGACGGGGAAACAGTGCATGTTTCTCTTATAAGAGCACAAGACATTCACGGTGCTGACCTTGAGGGACCACTTTCGTGGAGTTTTTATCTCGACTTTTCACCGCCCATAGCTGATATGACGGTTCCGATTGATAGTGCGGTAGTTTTGGATATTAATCAAGATATAAAAATTAGGGTTAATGATAATTTATCATCTGTCCATCTTGATTCCTCATATATTAATGTGATGGGTCTAAGGATTAGTTTAAGGGAACTTTTGCTATCATCATCAGCTGATGGCAGGGACGTTGCAATATATTTTTCACCCGGACGGATTAACGGGAGATGGTATCCAGGCGATACTGTGAATATATATGTTCATGTATGTGACAAACCAGATACATGTGGTCCTAATTGTGCAGATTATGAATTTGTATTTTTCCTTCCGCAATCGCCGGAGTGTGCACGATATCCGAATCCATTTACCCCGGATAACGACCGTATCAATGATTTTGTTTATTTCCGATTTCCGATGATAATGTATTATCCTGCTGATATATATATTTTTGATATGAAAGATGTTATGGTCCGTCACATAAAGGTTCCCAGCGGATTCTCAGCCAAGGAATTTGCGAAGTGGGATGGCAAAGATGACAACGGGAATGAACTTCCTCAAGGTGTTTATGTGTATATTATCGTCTCGCGAGGTGAAGTCCGCTGCACCGGAACAATAACTTTAGCAAGATGATGGAGGATAAATATGAAGATATTTATATGTATAATTTTGATGTTGTCAACACTATATAGCTTTGAAATAAAGTGGACATATCCTGAGCAATATATATACGAAAGGATGACATTTGGCTCGTCGGCGGCGATAGCTGACCTTGGGCCGCATGTTAATAATGAGGGTGGCGAACCCGATTCTTTCATGGAAATAGTTGTGGGAAGCGATGAATATTTGAATTTCTATCCTGAAATAAGGGATTCAGCGCAGGGTATATGGAGATGCATAGATTCGCGAGGCAATCTTGAGTGGGCTGTTTCTACAGGCACGGATGAGTCAAGGTCATCGCCTGCTGTGGCTGACTTTTGCGGTGATAGCAGGCTTGATATAGTAGGTGGAACGACGAGTGGCTGGAATGTGGAAGTAATTAGCGATACAGGGAGTTTTATCTGGGTTTTCCCTGATCCTCCGGAGCGCGATGGGCGAAATCTGTGGCATTCCTCACCGGCTGTCGCGGATGTGGTGCCTTCTGTAGCTGGACTTGAAATAGTTATAGGTAATAATTCCTGCCGTGCTGTATATTGTTTTCAAGGAGACCCATCGGACATGGTTGATGATGGTATACATTATGATTTCTCCGCACATACCGCTGATTGTTTTTTCTCATATACTGGCGCAGGAGGAACTGACGGTATAGATTGGGATATACTCTGGGTGTTTGATACTGACGGTCCTGTCGTTAGCACGCCAGCTTTGGGTGATATCGATGGTGATGGCGACATAGATGTTGTTGTTGGCGATGGCTATCAGGAACTATATGGTCCTATGATAGTGGGCGGTGGAAATATATATTGCATCGATGGACCAACGGGAACTTTGAGATGGCGAATAGACGCAGGTGAAAGCCTCGTAGTCATTGATGCATCGCCGGCATTAGCTGATTTTGACCGTGACGGTGACCTCGAAGTCGTGGTGGGAGCATCCAACGGCAAACTTTATTTTATAGACGGCGATGAGAACAGCAACGGAGTTATAGATTCAGACGAAATGTCAATTTATATGTTGCGAGGTGGAATACATTCTTCAGCGGTAATAGCTGATGTTAACGGTGATGGCGAATATGAAGTAGTTGTAGGCTCAAATGATGGAGTTTTAAGCTGTTTCCTGTATATACCTCCCGATTCAGTTACAGTTTTGTGGGCTGATATACTGAATGGTCCCATAATATCTTCCCCTGCTGTTGCTGGGAAACTTCGTGACCCTGCACCGTGGCCCATGTTTTGTCGTGATGTGAGAAGAGATAATTTTTATCCCGCCAAGGATACGATGCTTTACATATTTGTCGCTACCTTAAATGGTGTTATATATAAGATAAGAGGCATTGATGGAGCAGTAATGGATTCCATAAGGCCTGCTATACATTTTCATACATCACCTGTGATAGCAGATATCGATTATGATTGCGAGTATGAACTCGTAATAACTGGGATGAACTTAATCGCAGATACCATATATTGTATTGCCACTGGACTATATAGAGAAGGCTGCAAATCATGTGCTCCCATAGAGTTAGTTTCGACATGCCCACCCGCTGACACAGTTGTGGCTACATCATGTATATCTCAAATAGCAAGATTCACTATCGCAGAAACTACGGGCTGGGACCAGATAGACACTTCGCATTTTTTGGGTGAGTTAAGAGTAAAGCATCGTGATGGCACTGTTAATGTTCAAACGATTGATAATGATTTTCCTAATCTATCGATTTCGGGTAATCCATCGGATACAATAAATGCCGAAATAGGCGGTATTTCCTGGAATGAGGGTGATTCGGTGTGGATAACTCTTAGTAGCATGATGACCATGTATGAATGCACGACGATATTTTCCTCATTTGTCGGTTTCGTTCTTGATACGACGCCGCCGGTGATATCTCCGGGAACATCTATGCCACCCCTTGGCGGAATAGCGGATAATATAGTTGATATTTCATTTGATATAACGGACAATATAGCTGGGATTTTAACTGATTCTATATTTATAAGAATATATGCTTATCATGTGGATGGCACTGTTGATTCAGGCGATATTAGAGGTAGAAATTCCGCCACTGTCGGTTTTTTAGACAACGACTCGGTGGTGCTGCATGTAAGAGCTTGCGACAATATACACGATTACGGATGCTCTTGTCCGCCCAACTGTGATTCGATTGTTCATTGGTTTTTAATATCAGGTCGGGGTCCAGTTGCTAATATAATACTTCCAGCAAATAATACTATATCTGCTTGCGTTGACCAGCAAATATGGATCAGAATATATGATTCGGATGGTATAGATACGAATACGATAGTTCTCGTAATAAATAGCGATACTTTCACCTGTGATAGCACGGAGTTGAGCTTCAAAAATGATACATTATTCTTTGTTCCGCCCCCGAATTATTGGTTTGACGGCGAAACTGTATATGTTTCTCTTATTGCCGCATCCGATGTTTTCGGAAATGAGTTGTCGGCTCCTCTTAGTTGGCGATTTTTCATGGACTTTTCCCCGCCTGTCGCGGCTATGACAGAACCCGAAGAAACCTCAGTAGTATATAACCAGGCTCAGACTATAAAAATATATCTGTTCGATTCTATAAGTTCCGTTTGTCGTGATAGCATTAAATTATATATAGAAGATATTGAATATGATGCTAATCAGCTATCTTATCAGGAAAATTATGTAATTTTCGAACCCGAGGATTTCGGCTTAATATTCATGCCGGGGGACACGGTTGATGTCAGGATTTACGCTTGCGATTCGCCGGATACTTGTGGTCCGAATTGTGCAGAATATGGCTGGCAATTTTATCTTGCGCCACCTTTCAATTGTGCGCGTATGCCGAATCCTTTCACGCCCAACATGGATTTGATAAATGATTATATTCAGTTCACTTTCCCGGGAATGTTGTTCAATAGCGCTGATATCTATATATTCGACCTGTACGGAAGACTTGTAAAAAGAATATATGTGCCCAATGGTCCTGACGCTAAAGAGTTCGCTAAATGGGATGGCACAGACGATGGTAACCATCAATTGCCCGAGGGCTTGTACATCTACATAATTGAGGTGAAAGGCGAGGTCGTCTGCACGGGAACGATAACATTGGCAAGATAATGGTTCGTTGGATGTGTCCCGGCTGACCAAAAAATGGTTGCATAGACTTTGGCTTGGAATTATTTTTGGCGATTGAAAGAAGGAGGCGAGATGAGATATACATTCGTTGGCGGCATTCATCCGCCTGAGGAAAAACACCATACAGAGAAGAAGGCTATAGAGGTTTTACCAGCACCGGAAAAGGTTTATGTTTTGCTGTCCCAGCATGCTGGCGCGCCTGCTAAACCGTTGGTGAAAAAGGGCGACCAGGTTAAGGTCGGTCAGAAAATTGCTGAGGCAGCAGCTTTCATATCGGCAAACATACACTCACCGGTGTCGGGAAAGGTCATAAAAATAGATGATGTCCCCGATTTTACTGGAGGGCTTTCGAAAGCGATTGTTATCGAGAATGATGGTCAGGAAACGATAGGTTACGAGCTTGAGCCGCATGATGATTGGCACTCTTTACCGCCGGAGGAGTTTCCTAAGATTGCGCTTGAGGCTGGTCTTGTCGGCATGGGCGGCGCGATGTTCCCCACATCTGTTAAGCTTTCGCCTCCCAAGGAAAAGAAAATTGACACGGTCATAATAAACGGTGCGGAGTGCGAGCCTTATCTTACTGCTGATCACCGTTTGATGCTTGAGCAGACAGATAAGATAGTCGAGGGCGCGGAAATGATAAAGTATGCTCTCGGTGCTGAAAGGCTTATAATAGCTATTGAGGAAAATAAACCCGATGCGATAAAGGCTATGCAGGATGCTACCAAAGACAAAGATATAGAGGTGGCAGTTTTGAAAACCAAATACCCTCAGGGGGCGGAGAAACAGCTTATATGGGCTCTTACGAAGCGCGAGGTTCCCAGCGGTGGACTGCCGTTCGATGTCGGATGTTATGTTCAGAATGTCGGAACTGCTGCTGCGTTGCGCGACGCTGTTATTGAGGGGAAGCCTCTCATAGAGCGCGTAACGACTGTTGCGGGCTTTGTTATCGAGCCGAAAAATCTGCTTGTAAGGATAGGCACCCCTATTGGTGCGCTTCTTGAGGCTGCTGGTGGCGCAAAAGGTCCTATCGGAAAGGTTATTATGGTGGGACCGATGATGGGGTTAACCCAGTGGTCGATGGACGCACCGGTAACAAAAGGGACGAGCGGAGTGCTATTTTTCCCGCCCGAAGTGTCAGAATCAGAACCGGAGGAAAATTGCATAGGATGTGCAAGCTGTGTTGATGTGTGTCCCATGCATCTCGTGCCCACAATGATCGCCAGAGTAACAAAGTATGGCAGGATTGACATGGCAAAAATGCTCGGCGCAATGGATTGCATAGAGTGCGGAAGTTGTGCATATGTGTGCCCCTCAAAAATCAAACTTTTGCATTATATAAGATGGGCAAAATGGGAAATAAGAGCTTTGGCTAAAAAATAAATATATCATCTACGGAGGATGTTATGAAAGGTGTGGTTCTGGCTGGCGGTTTGGGAACCAGATTATATCCTTTAACGAAGATAACAAACAAGCACCTCCTTCCAGTATATGATGAGCCAATGATATATTATCCTATAAAGTCACTTGTTGAGGCGGGTATTCGTGATATAATGATAGTTTGCGGTGGCAACCACGCTGGCGAATTTCTAAGGTTGCTTGGCAACGGTCACGAGTTCGGACTGCAACACCTAAACTATGCCTATCAGGAGCGGGAGGGCGGAATAGCTGAGGCACTGGGACTTTGCGAGCATTTCGTGGATGGTGATAAAGTAGTGGTCTTTCTTGGAGATAATATAATAGGTGAAAGTATAAAGCCAGCCGTTGAGGAGTTCGCGAAACAGAATGATGGCGCAAGAATTTTGCTCAAAGAGGTCGATGACCCCACTGATTACGGGGTGGTAAAATTTGATGAAAATGGTAATATAGTCGAAATAATTGAAAAGCCAAAAGTTCCGCCATCGAAATACGCGGTAGTAGGTATATATATGTATGATTCCACTGTTTTTGATATAATCCGCACTCTCAAACCATCCGAGCGGGGTGAGCTCGAAATAACCGATGTTAACAACGCCTACCTTAAAGCCGGCAAGTTGAAATTCTCAATCCTCGAGGGTTTCTGGGCCGATGCCGGTGCTTCCATCGAAGCCTACTATCAAACCATAAAAATCGTCCGCGAGTTCAAGCTTAGACAGCGTTTTGGCGAGGTCCCCAGCGATGGGGACAGAAGGCTTTTGATGAGGTAAGATTTAAGGTGTTTGATTTTATATTGTATTAGGGAGGGGAAAATGCGTTATATAGCATTTGTGTTGTCGTTTTCTATCGCTATTTCTTCTCTCGCCCAGCGTGATGGTGCGCCCCGCTACAGGATTATATCGCCGCCTGCGTGGGCGGATT